>NZ_CP062232.1 GCF_024707525.1 Rhizobium sp. TH2
ATGACTGGTACAGCAGCGCCAAAGCTCAATTTCATCGGGAGGATTCTCGATCATAGCGGCGAGATCTCCACGACGCTGGACATGCTGCGGACCCAACGGTTCCCGCCGAACGCCCAAAAGACGCTCCGCGAGTTCGGCCTTACCGAAGCTGCGACAATCCTCGGTGTGTCAGGAAGCTACCTCAAGAAGCTTGAGCGAGACAAGGGCGTGAAGCCCACGACGGTGACACCAGCAGGCCGACGCTCATACAGCCTGGAGAAGATCCACGAACTGCGAGAGATTACTAATCGTGTTCCTCACAGAAAACTCCACGAAAAGCTGCAGGTCATAGCCGCCGTTAACTTCAAGGGTGGCTCGGGTAAGACAACCACTGCGGCGCACCTGGCCCAGTACTTGGCTCTGAAAGGGCATCGGGTCTTGGTCATCGATCTCGATCCGCAGGCTTCCCTCACCTCCATGTATGGCATCCAGCCGGAACTCGACAACAAGCCGTCGCTCTACGAGGCACTGCGCTTCGACGATCAACGCTGCTCGATCAAGGATGTGATCCAGCCTACCAATTTCCCCAACCTCGATATCGTCCCTGCGAACCTCGAGCTGCAGGAATACGAATACGAGACGCCACTCGCGATGCATGGTCCGAACTCCAAGGAAGGTAAGCTCTTCTGGACGAGGATCATCACGGCCCTCAATGAGATCGACAGCCGCTATGATATTGTCGTCATCGATTGCCCTCCCCAGCTGGGCTATCTCACCCTGACCGCACTCACTGCGGCCACAGCGGCCTTGATCACGATCCACCCCCAAATGATGGACGTGATGTCGATGGCGCAGTTCCTCGCCATGCTCGGTGGTATCCTTGGACCGCTCGAAAAGGTCGGTGTCCCTCTGCGGCTCGAATGGTTCCGCTATCTGATCACCCGCTACGAGCCCACCGACATTCCTCAGCAGCAGATGGTTGGACTGATGCAGGCTATGTTTACCGAAGACATGCTGAAGCACCAAATGGTGAAGTCCACAGCGGTCTCTGACGCGGGCCTAACCAAGCAGACCCTTTATGAGGTCGAGCGTGGCCAATTCACGCCCCAGACATATGACAGGGCGCGAGAGGCGCTTGACGCGGTGAACGACGAGATCCTCCAACTGATCAATAAGGCTTGGGGGCGCTAATGGCACGGAAAGACATCTTTGCGAACATAACCCACGGGCAAGGCCGCCGAACCGAGGAGAGCTATATCGCTCATGGCGCAGCCAAGGCGATGATCTCTTCCATCGAGGACTTTGCGGTCCAGGTGCGGGAAGGCGGCGTTCGCGAGTTAGATCCCAATCTCATCGATCCCTCCCCGTTCCCCGACCGGCTACCGGACGATGACCCGCAGCCCTTCGAAGATTTCAAAAAGTCGATAGCCGAAGATGGACAGAAGGTTCCCGTTCAGGTTCGACCGCATCCCGTCGCTGAGGGCCGCTATCAAACGGTCTACGGGCATCGCCGCGTTCGAGCCGCCAAGGATCTGGATAAGCTCGTCAAGGCGATCGTGATCGAGATCTCCGATGCCGACCTTGCTGTGGCCCAGGGCGTCGAGAATGCCGCTCGCCAGGATCTCAGCTGGATCGAGCGGGCCTTGTTCGCAAAGCGAATGGAGGAGGCGGGTGTAAAATCTCGCGAGATCCAGGCCGCCCTTGCGGTCGGTCGTCAGGAACTGGCTCGGCTTCGGGGTGTGTGGTCAGCGCTTCCGATAGACCTGATTGAGGCGATCGGAAGGGCTCCCAAGATTGGGCGTCCTCGGTGGCAGGAGCTGGCAAAGCTGGTGGAACTGCATCCCGAGCGGGTCGATGGTGCTCGTAAAATGGTGCCAGCTGGCAACATTTCTTCGTCTGACCAACGCTTCCAATTCGTCTTCAACGTTATGAAGGCCCAGGTAAAGCCTGCGGTGAAAGCGGGTCAGCTCGATTTGAAAATCAGCGCCTCGAGCCAGCGTGGCCGAGCGTTCGCAAAGTTCGTCGAGAGCCGATTGCCGGCGCTCATCGAAGAGTTTGAACAAGGAGAGAACTGAGCAAAAGAAAAAGGCCCCCAAACGTTCCCGTCGTGGAAGCCTCCTTCGAAGTAAGCACCCGAAAGATCGCACCTCCACGAATCATTGTCAAGATCAACGGACACCGTTTTGGTGAGCGGATTTCTTTTGCCTTTTGAAGGGTGAGAGACAATGCAGATTGGAAGTGTGACGACGCCTTTCGGGCGGCGGCCGGCGAAGCTTACCCTTGTGCGGCAGCAAATGGATATGACGCCCCCTGCCCGCTCGGCCGACAAATGGAAGATCTTCAGAGATGTTTGCGAGGCTCGAGATCTGCTCGGTATCCCAGACCGCTCCTTGACGGTGCTCAATGCGCTGCTGAGTTTCTATCCGGAGACGGAGCTGCAGCATGAAGGCCAGTTGATCGTTTTTCCGTCCAACAATCAGTTGGCGACCCGGGCGCACGGCATCGCTGGCACGACCCTAAGGCGGCACCTGGCGGCTCTTGTGGAGGCGGGCATCATCGTTCGGCAGGATAGTCCGAATGGCAAACGCTACGCGAGGAAAGATCGAGCGGGCGACATTGAGACTGCGTTTGGTTTCGATCTTATACCGCTGCTCGCACGCGCTGACGAGTTTGCTCTACTTGCCCAGCAGATCGCTGCGGACCGGGCCACGCATAGACGGCTGAAGGAAGCTCTGACCATCTGCCGGCGAGATGTCCGCAAGTTGATCACGGCAGCCATGGAGGAGGGTGCCGATGGCGATTGGGACGCGATCGAGGGAATGTATATCAACCAGGTGAGCCGGCTTCCCCGCTCTCCAACGTCCGAGAATCTGAAGCAAATCCTCGACGACATGCAGATGCTGCGTTCGGAAATCCTCAACATTCTGGAAATGCAGCTAAAATCGGAAAAAACGGACGCCAATGATGACCATTTTGGGCGTCACATACAGAATTCAAATCCCGACTCTACCCATGATCTTGAACCTCGCTCCGAAAAAGAGCAGGGGGCAAAACCTGAGCTAAAAAGTTTTCCGTTGGGTATGGTGCTGAAGGCCTGCCCGGAAATCGTCATGTACGGCAAGGGAGGGGAAATAGGCAGCTGGCGCGATCTGATGGCCGCCGCGGTGGTAGTGCGGTCGATGCTGGGGGTCAGCCCGTCGGCCTATCAGCAAGCCTGCGAGGTGATGGGGCCGGAGAACGCCGCCGCCGTGATGGCGAGTATTCTCGAACGAGGAGGGCATATCAACTCTGCCGGCGGCTATTTGAGATCGCTGACCGAACGGGCGAGGAAGGGCGAGTTTTCCTTGGGTCCGATGTTGATGGCGCTGTTGCGGGCGAATGGGATGGTATTGCCAAGGACGGGGTGAGGGCGATGCGCGTGGTGCGCGACGCTAGTCCTCGGGCAGGAGGCCATCGAAAACTTCGAGCAGCGCATCGACAATTGCCTGACCCAGTAGGTTGGCCGTTTCTGCGATCTTATCTTCCTCCATGTCACGCGCGGCGAGTGCCAGATTGCCGCCTTGTTCAGCAACAATGGCGCGTGATCGTTCGATCGCCCACTGAGCGAAGTCGCTGCGGTTTTCGATAGACATGGTTTCGGTCAGGGGCTCATCGTTCATCTCAGATCTCTCGGTAGGGGTGACATGTTGCGTCAAGAGGTGGCGGTGCATCTAGATGCAATCGGCACTTCCGCGTCAGGTGTCCTCATTTGCTGCGGCGTCGGTCAGCCTGGCCAAACGCTTCTGTCGTTCCGAGAGCCGGGTATGCGATCGTGCCAGAAACTTCGCTGCCAGAGCCGTAGGCTCATTAAGCCGTTGCAATTCGGCAAGAAAGCGTTCCTGCTGGGTAATAGCCCGCTGAAGCTCAGAAATCTGGCTATGCAATGAAATGATATCGTCTGCGTCCAGAAACATTGGCCCGGCCTCATCGAATGTCGATCGGACTGTCTGGATAACAACTGGCGGACGTTTTTTGAAGCCATGAAACGAGTTGATGATGGAAGACGCGATTGTGGGAAAAGGTCGAATCTCGTCAGCGGACATTTCTCCTGTTTCAAAGTCCTGGGCAAATTGACGTTAGAATGCGGCGTCTTAGGTTCGAACGCCGACCAAACGAAGGTCATTCGCATACAAACGAATGTCGCTCTAATGAAACAAATCGTTTCTATCAGGGCGCCAACACGAACGATCAACCTCGGGACAAGGTATCATGGACGTGATTAACTCGGTTATTGCAGTAGCAGCGACCCTCACCGGGCTCTGGGCGTCGGCCGTGCTTCAGGATGTGCGCGGCACACGAAGCGAAGATATTGTCGTAGCTTCCTCTGCAACAAAGACCCGCGGTATCGATATATCCGTCTCTTTCACGGTGCGGGCGGCCCCCCAACCGATAAGGGGCGGTCGACCAATTCGATAATACGCTCCGATCGAGGTCGCCACGATCACGCGCGCGGGAACTTGGCTATCTCGTGTCATAAGAAGGACTGTCTCTCCTGCCACTTATTCCGAGCCTCTCCAGGCCAAGCCTGATTTCAGGTGCGTCCATAAAAAGATCCCACAGAAGCCCTGATCGGCGGTTTTCGATCATCGCGACGATCGGCCCCTGATTTACGGCGAGATAGCTCTTCGAAATCCACTGGCCATTGGCAGCGAACGCATCGACGAAACCGTAGCGGCCCACAGCCGGCCATCGGCGACTGCAAGATAATGCCTCAACGCAGCTTCGGCTGCTGCCGGCAGATACGGAAAACTTGAGAGTGCCGCCGTCGGGGCAACAATGCCAAAATCATTGTCTGGCGCGCTGGCTACATACTTCCTCGGTCCATGCGACGATGTCAGTCCCCAACATGCCGCGCAATAGCCGACATGCTGGTTCGGATTGGCCATGGCATGCGCGTGGTGGATCTCTGCATGAGCGACGTTCTGTTCCCAGTAGTCGCAATATCGGTCCAGCATCCGTCTCGGATCGAGGCAGCAGAATGAGGAATGCGCCAGAAAAAGCGGACCTCCGAACGGTCGGCCCACTGGCAGGATGTGGCCATAGTAGCTGTTGCCATTCAGCAAGGCGCCATTTCCGGCCCAACCGTGATGGAACACGCTGTCGTCAATTGCGTGTTGTCGCGCACCGGCCGCGAGAACGTAAGCGAGCAGACCTTCGCTCCAACCCGTGATCGGAAGCGCCATCTTCCATTGATGCTTTGGGCTCCAATGCCAATACAGCGGCTTGGATGGCTTAGGCGCGTACCAACACCACGCGACCTCATCGACCAATTCTTGGATCAATGTTCGTAGCAGACGCTCGCCTGCATCCTCGCCGTTGCAATATTGCCGAGCGCAAATCAAGCCCTGCAGAAGGAGGGCCGTCTCCACGAGGTCGCCGCCATCGTCGCGACGTGAGAAGGGGACGACCTCTCCGGTTGCGCCGTTGATGAAATGCGGGAATGCGCCATGGAAGCGCGGCACCTTCTTTAGAAAAGCGACCATCCCGAGCATTCGTTCAATCGCTTGCCGGCGATCGATCCAGCCCCGACTGACGGCGACAATGATTGCCAGGAACGAAAAGCCCGAACCACCGATCGAAACGAGATCATTCCGCGCCGGACCCCAGGTCAACCGTCGATCATAGGCAAGCCCACTGACGGGATGCGCACCCTCCCAGAAATAGGCGATTGTTGCCCTTTGGACGCGATCGAGCAGCTCATCGAGGGGTGTTGCATCGGGCGGCGTCGGCGTTACGGAAGCTGAGAAATTCGGCATTGGCATGCTGTCTTGTACCATAATCACGGATGTCCATAAGGCAGTCCGTGCGGCGAGGGCATTTGACGTTGTTTTCGTTTGTTGGATGAGCGGGAACCGACTGCGAGGCTCGAAGCTTTATGGTTCATCTGAAACCCGAGGGTCTTGCGATGGATTGGGATAGAAGAGGCAGCGTCCTTTGGCTTGAGCCATATTCCGAGCAACCGGAAGCGTCGCGGTTTGAAACCGATATGGCATCGGTCAAATACACCCATGCCATCGAAGCACTTCGCGAGATTTACGCCCGACTTCAGGAGCCAAACCCGCCGGCGACCGAACCCTGGATGCTGTGGAACGACGGGACGATTTTTTCCCCCGGCCAGATCATCGCGGTGAAGGACCTCTTCGACCAGGAGATCAAAGGTCGCGGTGGCCCATTGGGCAAGCCGATGCCAGTCGGAATGATATCGACCGACTGAGATGTACGGGTGTGAGATAGCGCCCGGGCATCCGTCAGTCAAAAAAATGGCCGCACGAAGCGGCCAAGGACGGGTCGCATGGGCGCGGCCCGCGGGGAACATCTCAGAGGGCCGGACAGGAGGGAAGGCCGCAATGAGAAGATCGGGCTTTTACGACGGTTTTGTTTCGGATCGATGACAGTTGCGTTCAGCCGTGCAAAACGCCCGCAGCCAGGTGCCGCAATTGCATTCGCCACAGCCGAGCCAAGGTGCCTGCACCCGAAGTGACCGGGTCAGGATCCGGCTGTACGCAGTTTCGGATCGCGATGAGATCGGTCTCGCTTGGTGCATCGTTTTCATATCGGCGGTCTGGTCGGGAGGATAAGCACCAATGACCAGGAAATCGTTGCTCGCGTTCAGCCGACAGTGCGCGGGAAGAAGGAGGCAATCTCCCCCCGAGACTTCGAAGATCTGCCCGCCCTGGCCACCGAGAGCAACCCAGCCGCCGGCGCGAATAGCTAGTGCCGCTTCATACCGAGCCAACGTTCTTGGCCCTGAACCGACCAGGATCGATCTCATCCAGTTTCCAATCATGACCACCGGGTCACCAAAGAAATTCACACGCCGGGTTGCAATTGCGGCGTGAAGGTCGCTAGTGTCTCCGAAACGATCGCCTTGTCGGACCCGATCCTTCCTTCGTCCGCTATCACATTGATGGCAATGGGCTGGCTTTCGCTGATCATCGAGGGCGCCAAGCTGCTGCAAAGTTTCGTCAGGTAGGATCCGACGTCGATCTGGTCGATGCCGGATATGTGGAGGTGCCTTCGCACCCAATCAAAATCCAGTCGATTTCAATTGGTTCGTTGCCGGAGAAAGTGATCAAACTTGAATTGACGGCTTGTTGTAAATGGGCCTAGCATTCTCTCATCACGAAGGAGGTCGCCATGACACAGGTTGTTTCGACTTCTATTACAAGACGAAGCGTAGTCGCAGGGCTGACGCTGACCACCGCCTCCGTGGCCGTTTTAGCGGGCACCGATAGCGGGCAGGCCAACCAAACCACACACGAGAAAAGTCTGTACGAGCGGCTGGGCGGTGTCTTTGCCATCGCGGCGGTGGTGGATCACTTCAGCGACGCCGTTGTGAAGAACCCCGTCGTCGGCCAGGAGTCCAAGAATCCGCAGCTGCGGGAATGGCACACCAAGAATTTGGGCAGGCTGCCCGGCCTCAAGTTCATGCGGACACTTTGGGTCTGCGACGTTTCGGGTGGGCCCTTCCAGTTCTCGGCCACCAAGCCCGGCACGACGCCACTCGGCCTTGAGGAGGCACACCGGGATCTCCGGATCACCCCTGTAGAATTCGATGAGGTAGCAGCGGAACTCGGACGGAGTCTGGACTTCTTCAATGTTCCGGAACGCGAAAAGTCCGAAGTCCTGGCAGCCTTCGCCGCACATAAAGATGAGGTCACCGCCGACTAGGTCGCGGCCGCAAAGTGCGGTCGTATCCTGTCGTTCCGAGTCTTGACGATCACGCCCAGCTAAGGCCGGGCGGGATCGTTAGCGGCGCGTTTCTGCCTTATGCGTCCGCTGGCCTTACATCATGCCGTTCGCCGCAATCATCGTCGGCTGTCAGAGACGGAGCAGAATCTCGCAAACGTCGGCAGGGAGGTTTATGAGTTAGCGCTCTGCTTCGCACCCGATTGCGACTGAAGCCAAGAGGCGATCACGATGGATTGATCGCCGGAGTTCAAACATCACCGCGATCTACCTAGCCGAAGAAGCTACTGGAAAGGTTGGGTATGATACCTCTCGGCAAGCCAATTGAACAAATTCTCGGAATCGGCGCCCTTCTGCTCCTTGCGTTCGGGTGCGCTCTCGTGCTTCAACCCTTCCTTTCAGCCATCCTCTGGGCGGCGGTGCTCTGTTTCTCGACATGGCCGGTCTACCAGAGGTGCGAGCGGGCAGTCGGTGGCAATAAGAGCCTGGCCGCAGCCATGATGACATTGCTGGTCACGCTCGTTCTCATCGCGCCGTTCGCCGTCATGGTGCCGACGTTGACGGACAGCGTAGCCAACCTGCTCACGGCTGCGAACCAGATTCTCGAGCAAGGCCCTCCAAGGCCGCCGCGTTGGATCGCTGGACTTCCGGTCATTGGCGAGAACCTAACTGCCTATTGGGAGAGCTTGGCCCACAATGCGCCCGCGTTCACCATTGAACTCAAGAAGCTGATCGGCCCCGCCACTAATCTAGCAGTAGCCAGCGGTGCGGTGCTTGGCGTCGGGCTCCTCGAACTCGCGTTGAGCGTATTCATCGCCTTTTTCTTCTTTCTTCACGGCCGGCGCATGGCGACCTACGTGCGCGCGGTGGGTGAAAGATTCGCCGGACCTCGGGCCAGAGAGCTGCTTGTGGTGGTCGGCACGACCGTAAAGGGGGTCATATACGGTTTGATCGGCACGGCACTCGCCCAAGGGCTCTTGGCCGGCATTGGATTCTGGGTCGCTGGGATATCTCAGGCGGTGCTGCTTGGTTTCCTGACGTTCGTCCTGTCATTTGTGCCGATCGGCCCTCCGCTTGTGTGGGGGGCGGTGGCGCTGTCGCTTCTTGTGCAGGGAGCCGTTGGGTGGGGCATCTTCGTCGCTGCATGGGGCTTGCTCCTCGTTAGCGGCATTGACAATGTCATCAGACTCTACATCCTCGGCAAGACCAACAACCTGCCTGTGTTACTGGGCCTGTTCGGACTCATTGGCGGCGTCGTCGCCTTTGGCTTTGTCGGCATCTTTCTCGGACCGACATTGCTTGCGGTCGCGTACAGCCTCTTCCTTGAATGGAACCGCGCCGAAGTGGAGGAACGCAGTAACCCGACGCCACTCTCCGACCCCGAGTGAGCTTAGTGCTGTTGAAACGTTGCTATCTCTATCTCGCGCCGAATACGCCGGGACAGCTGAGTACAATCATTGGCCGGGGTTACCGAAGGGCGGCCCGCGCAGAGGCGCAGATGGCGGCTGCCAAGGCCGCCGCTAGCTGCGTCACTTGTGTTCGCGCAGTTCCTGGGGCACAAGTATCAAGGGTGTCGCTTAATACCAGCGGCCTCGGCCATAAAAGCCGCCGCCTAGGGCAATAACTATAAGAGCTATGATAAGCAGGGTGGTGATATCCATTAACGTCTCCTGGGAGCCACCAGCACGGGCGTAGTTCCTCGTGATGTACTCCAGCTTAACTTAACGTTTAGCGCTTCGCATTGTTCCGCAGCGGACTGCTCGTCGCTGAGGCGACAGGAGCAACGTCCCTGCCCGCACCTTCACACGCGGATCAGCAGACCGTTGCAATTCTTGCAGTCTAGTCAGGTTCGCAAGGCTGATGATCGGTGAATGCGCTTGGCAATCAAGTGATCAGGCGCGCCGCCCGCCCCATCTTACGCTCGCTTTCGTTGTAGTAGCTTGCGGCCTGGGCGATGGACTTGTGCTGCGACTGCTGCATGGCCTCGGACAGGGGGATGCCGCGATTGGCAGCCTCGGTGAGATACCCGGCGCGCAGGCCATGGGCGGAATAGAGGGTGACATCCAGCCCGGCCTGGGCGGCCCGGGTTTTAAGCACCAGGTTGACAGACTGTGGCGTCAGTGCCCGGCGGGTGAGATTGCCCCACTGATCGACCTTTCGAAACACTGCCCCGCTGTCTATGCCGGCGGTCGTCAACCAGGCCCTCAACGCGACCACCGGCCGGCCGATCAGCAGAACGGTGGCGTCGTCCTCGATCGTCGTGGTCTTGGTGCGGCCGAGATGGATGCTGAGGCAGGGCAGCATTGGCGAGTCTGCAACCTTCGGATCGGTTGGCACCGGATCTTCTTCGATCAGATCGTCGACCCGGAGCCCAGCCACCTCCGACCGCCTGCGCCCGCCCGAGGCAAAGGCAAGCAGCAGCAGGGCGCGATCCCTTACGTCGACCGGGCGATCGCTGTTGCAGGTCGCCAGCAATTTGGCCAGCACATCGCCGGTCACCGCCTTCTTGCTCTTGCGTTGCCGTGGTCGTCCGGTGGCGCGAACCGCGAGCCGCAGCGCGCTTTTCAACGACGGCGTGCCAAAGTTGCCGGTCAGCCCACGCCAGCGGGTGAGGATCGACCAGCTGGTCAGCCGGCGCCGGACCGTCGCCGGCGCGTGCGGCCCGTCGGTTCTGAGCAGGCCGCGTGTCTTGAGATGCTCGGCCAGCTCCGCTGGCATGCCATGCGCCGGATCGCTTTGGCGGCGGATTGGGTCCCACAGATGATGCGCCACGAATTTGAGCAACAAGCTCTCCGGCGCCGGC
The DNA here is from genome assembly GCF_024707525.1 of Rhizobium sp. TH2. NCBI lineage: Bacteria > Pseudomonadati > Pseudomonadota > Alphaproteobacteria > Hyphomicrobiales > Rhizobiaceae > Rhizobium > Rhizobium sp. TH2. The sequence goes on from NZ_CP062232.1 coordinate 10,511, forward strand.
CAGGGCAGGGGAGTACCGATCGCTGCTACGGCCCAGGCCTCGAGATAGGCGAGATCGGATGCTAGCGCCCGCAGCGTGTTGTCGCCCATGCCTTCGGACGCGAGATGCTTGAGGGTTTCAACATCGTCGTCGGTCAGGATTTCGGCGAGCTGGTCACGCCGGTCGAACGGCAGGATGGCGTCGAGGGCATCGAGCTCCGCGGAGCGCTTGAGCACAGCGTCGGCGGGGATGGCGGGCAGGGGGCGTTTGACCATGGCGAAGTCCGAAGATTTTGCACGGACGACGCGGCCGTGATTTGCAAAGATTCTAGCGTTCTTCGACGATGATGACCATGTCTATCGACCCTTGACTTGCAGCCACGCGCTGGAGCGCTTCGAAGACCATGTGTTCTTCAAACACCATGCAGGTTCCTACTTCCCAACGGCGACCAAGTCTACCAAAGGAGATACAAGTTCATTTGCCCATTGAGCCCAGCTTAGGCGGTGTCGTCGTACCGCCAGCCTTTTCCGCTCTGATCTCGCGTTCGTTACCGGAGGGTAGGCAATCAAGCCAGGTATAGAGCGGCTCAGCCAAGTCGGCCGGCCATGAGGACGCGATGCGTAGCCGGTCGACCCACTAAGCGTCAAAACAGTTTAGGTTATAGCATTACTGATTTGCCGTATCGCTTTCGATGGGGTAGCGCGCGTCTTCCCAAGCGGGGAAACCGCCCGCGAAATGGTAGACGGTCGTATATCCCCAAGCCAGCGCCTTGGCCGACGCATAAGCCGAGTCACTGCAATATTTGCCGTGGCAGGAGAAGATGATCCCTTCGTCCTTGCGCAGCGTGGCCTTGGCCAAGGCATCCTTCGTCAGCGCGGTGGTGACGGAAATGTTGATCGCGCCGGACGCATGGGCGCGCGCGAAACTGACCTCGCTGCGGACGTCGAAGAGCTTGATTCCGCTGTCATGCAGCCGCTTCGTCGTTTGCGCGTCTATCTTCCTGGCACCGGTGACGTTGTACTCGCCGTTGGTCTTGTTGACCAGGCGGGCATATTCGTCGAAGGCGAGGTCGGTTCCGGCCCCCGAGGGCACGCCGGCCTTGCGAAGGCCTTCCTGCATCTGTTCCACATAGGGCCTGTGGTAATTGAACGCATCGCCATACCACCACCAACCCATTTCCTGCACGGTCAGCGGGGAATAGCCCACAGGGACCGTGATCGCATCATATCGACCGATGTTTTCCTTGACGCCTTCCTTGCGGCCAAGATGGCCCAGGATGGACACGATCGTCGCATAATCGTCCGGGATGTCCTGCTGTTTTTCCACCACCGAGCTATAGGCCTCGAGCGCCTCTTCGTATTTCTGCTGATTGAAGAGCGAAAGAGCCAGCACCCTGAGAAAACCGGGCGGATACTGCGGATCGAGCCGCATGGCATCGCGGGCGGTCTTCTCACCTTCCTCGGCCTTGCCCGTTGCATTCAGGATGCGCGCCTTGCTGACATAGATGTCGGCATCTTGAGGCGCCAGGTTCAGGGCACTGCTAATCGCCGCAAGCGCCTCCTGATAATGGCCCTGCTTGGCCAGCACTTCCGCCGAGACCGCGTGAGCGAGCGCGTTCGGCTTGCGCATCGCAAGCGTCAGGTTCTGATAGACCTTCTCCATCGATTTCTGGAAATGGAGATTGGCCGATTCCCAACCGGAGGAGGCTATTCTCCAGTTTGCGAGCGCAAGGGCGGCATAGGCGCGGGCATAATTGGGATCGAGCCTTACGGCTTCCTCGAGCAGCGGGATTGCCACCAGCGTCTCCTTTTCGCTCTCACTGCGCAAGTGGCCCAGCCCCTTCAGGAGCCGGTCATAAGCCTCGGAATTGACTGTCTCGACCCGTTCCGACACCGAGCGCTCGGCGGATGTGATCTCGACGGTGAGCGCGGAGACGATCTGGCGCAACACCTTATCCTGGACCGAGAAAATCTCGCCCATGGCGGCGTCGTAGCGGTCTGCCCAGATATGATGATCACCGCGCGCATCGATGAGCTGAACGTTGATGCGCACCTGATCGTCCTGTCGCCTGACGCTGCCTTCCAGCACATATTGCACGCCGAGTTCCTCGGCGATCTGCCGCAGGTTCGTCGATTTGCCCTTATAGGCGAAGGTCGAGTTGCGGGAGGTGACGAAAATGCCCGACAGCTTGGAGAGGTCGGTGATGAGATCCTCGGTCATTCCATCCGCGAAATAAGCTTGTTCGGGATCCGCGCTCAGATTGTCGAACGGCAGCACGGCAAGAGACGGCTTGTCAGGCAGGGCCAGTACGTGGCGGTCGGCGGTTGCCGTCCGGACGTCGCCTGTCCATGGTTGGAACCACCACGCGCCGGCGCCGGCAGCCAGCAGCACGAGGGCCGCGGTCGCATATCGCAGTTGCCTTGTATGGGTGGGGCGGCGCCGGGTCGCACCCTCGAACTGCACCCGATAGGTGCGCACGGGCCTTGAAATGTTCTTGACGTGCTGTTCGCCAATAAATTCTAGCGGAAGTCCGAGCTTCCCCTGCAGTTGGTCGTAGGCCGTGCCGGATACGAAGACGCCGCCGGGTTCGCATAGCTGTTCGAGGCGTGCGGCGACATTGACGCCGTCGCCAAGCAGGTCGTCGCCATCGACGACCACGTCGCCAAGATTGATGCCCATCCGGAAGCGGATGAACCTTTCCGGTGGCGTCCCGACCTGGGCGGCGGCAACGCGCTTCTGTGCTTCGACCGCGCAGGCCACGGCATCGACCACGGAACCGAACTCAATGATGGCGCCGTCGCCCATCAGCTTGACGATGCGCCCGTGATATTCGTCAAGCAGAGGATCCGTCACCGCTGTCCGCAGTGTCTTCATCGCCGCGAGAGTGCCTGCTTCGTCGGCCTCGATAAGTCGAGAGTACCCTACTACATCGGCGGCAAGAACAGCGACCAGCCGCCGTTCGGCATGATCCGTTGCCATGGCGCATCCTCCCGAGCAGGAGATGGAAGCATCCAATTCCTGCTCGTTAGCCCGAATTCTCATGCTGTCGATCTATAAAGACTACTCCCATTTGTCCGTCTTGACGAGTGCGAATGTGGCAGGAGTCCGTACATTGTGCCCGAGCGAACTGCTTCGGTCGAATATTCAACGACCGCGGGAACACCCGCTCCCGTCATCGAGAGCGCCTGCCAACGATGTCTTGATTTGGCCACTGGTCTAAGCGGTAACCACGCAGGCTTGCACTCAATGGAGCAAGCATGCTCCGGATCATCGTGCTTCTCAGAAAGGCCGACCTCGAGTTGCGCGACGTTCGCAGCGATGTGCTGCCCTTTGCTCAAGCGTAGGCGAATGACGTGGGCTTGCAAAATTAGCTTTCCAACCGGCCGACACGGCCGTGATTTGCATCGATTCTAGCCGTTCCGGGTGGCAAAAGCCATCACTATCGATACATGATCCCTATCGATAGTGATGGCTCGGAATTACATTTTGATTTCATGACTTGACTTGTGTGAAACAGAAATGTAATTTGTGGCAGGAGCAAAAGGATGAACGAAAATATAGTCTATCTGCACGGCCAGCCGAAACCCGTCGGCCATTTCCTGCGCGTCGGAACGAGTGGCCATCGGCAGCTCGAAACCCTTCTGGGTTCCGGAAGGATGATGGTTGACAGGGTAGTCGTCGAAGCGTCAGCCGCTACTAGGCAACAGGATCTTCTTACTGCCCTCGCGGAGATTGGCGGCGAGCTGATCTTGGATACTAACGTCGCGGAGCTCTCGTCGATCGGTCGATTCGGTGGTGCCGCCAAGGCGGCGCCTTGGGCGAATCCTGAAAGTGTCCTCACCCCAGACGATCTACGGCCAAACGCAAACCGAGACGTCATCGGGCAAATAGCCAGGTTTGCGGTCAAGCAGGGCTTCCACGCTGTGCAGGCTCCGGCCCACGTTCTTGAAAGTTCCACAGATCAGCTCTTTGCACTTGATTGTGAGGCCGCTGCGTCATTGCGCCGAGCGTTGGATGCAGAAGGCGGGAAGCATATCGGCATCGACTATCCGTTAATGATCAAGAATGCTTCCCTACGTGACCCGGCCCAGCGACGGTCGTTCATTGCGTCGCTAAAAAATGTGCCTTTCGAAAATCTATGGTTCAGGGTCTCGGGCTTCGGCGCCGACGCCACCCCTGCCGGATTGCGCCGATATATCGCGGCAATGATGGACTTTCATAGGTTGGAGACGCCGATCGTCGCCGACGGCGTTGGAGGTCTTGTCGGTGTCGCCATTGCCGCGTTTGGCGCGGCTGGCGGGATTTGCCACGGTGTTGCCGAAAAGGAGCGGTTCGATGCCAGCGATTGGGCAAAGCCACCCCAGTCTGGTGGTGGAGGTCGTGAGAAGCGTGTTCTGATGAGCGGGCTGGATCGCCTCCTCAGTGTAAAGCAGGTTGACGCGTTGATGGCGGCCCAGGGAGCGAGATCATTGTTAGCTTGCCATGATCGGTCTTGCTGTCCGAACGGTTTGAGCGACACCCTAAAGAATCCCAAGGCGCACTATTTGCGTCAGCGCGCGCGTCAAATCGGGGAGTTGTCATCTGTACCCGAAGCACGACGTTCTCAGCATTTTCTTGAAAAGGAGCTCGCTGCTGCCGAACGGATCGCGCGGTCCGCTGCGAAGCTTGAAGTGTCAGATGAAGGCTTGTCTGCTGTGCTGCAACGCAGTAGTGAGCGGCTAGAAAAAATGCATGCGGTTCTGGAGTCCTTGAACGGCACAATTGCCGGCCAACCAAGGGCTCCTATCCCACCGCGGCGACAGGGGAGGCGTGCGAGCGTTGCTTCGCACGGCAGGTAACGACATGAGCACAGCTGTAGCACGAATTCTGGACGATCTCCGGTCTCGCGGAGGACTTCAGGGCAAAGACATAGCCAACATTGTGGATGTATCGACCGCGACGGTGTCGCGGTGGTCACATGGCAATGGCTCGCCAAACCTTCGAACCCAGACGGTGATTGCGGATTTGCGGTACGTTGTTGACCGTCTTTCTGATTTTTACACCGCAGACGAAACACGGCTTTGGCTGCACTCGCGTCATTCGCTTCTCAACAATGAACGGGCAATCGATCTCATAAATGCCGACCGAACTCAGGAGGTCTTGGCCGTGATCGAGCGTCTTGACGCCGGCGCTTACGTCTGAGGTTGAGTGTGGAGCGGCGGGCGCGAGACCTAGAATTGCTTGATCTGCTTGAGACGCATAAAGGCGTGTCATTCGAAGGAGATGTGTGGCGCATAGTCCGCGAAGAACGAGAGCCTTTGCTTGGCTACCCCGCTGGGGCACGTTGGGATCCAGGGTCGTTCGACGTGCTCTACACCTCTCTGGAGAAGGAGGGTTCGCTTGAAGAGATTCATTTTCATTTGAGCCGCCAGCCAGTCTTCCCCTCAAAGATTCGGTCGATTTTACATCGAATATCGGTGCGTACGCAAAGAACGCTGCGAATAGCAAATTTGGCTGAGTTAAAGACACTTGGTGTGACCGTCGAGACTTATGGGTCGCTGTCCTATCAGCGAACACAGGAAATCGGGGACGCTGCTGCATTCCTGGGATTCGATGGAATCCTGGCACCAAGTGCTCGCTGGCCGTGCCAGAATCTAATTCTCTTTACTGAGAGTTTCGCTCCCGCTGATCTCAAAGTCGTGAGCTCGGAGCCAGTGATTTGGGATGACTGGAGAGATCGAAGGGCCTCCGAGCGACGACAACGAGAACGAGGGGCGCCATCCGAATAGGGTAGTGGAATTCTTCACAGCCCGGACGCCTTGGTGAGATTGACCCGGAAGCGGTCGCGCCGACGCTGATATTTGCGGGTCATTTCCGCGCTGGCATGGCCAAGCTGCTTTTGCACATAGCGCTCGTCGACCTCGGCCGAAGAGGCAAGCCCGGCGCGCAGCGAATGGCCGGAGAATTTCGCCGCCCGCTCCCCTTCGCTGAGGTCACCGCGAACACCGGCGGCCAGCGCCGCCGCCTTGACGAGACGGGCGACTTGCCTGTCGTTGAGGCGGTCCGGCCCGACATCCTTGCCCTTTCCAGTGACGCGGCGGAACAGGGGACCTTTGGCGAGCTTTCCAAACTTGATCCAGGTCTCGATGGCAACGACCGGGCAGGTCGTGTCGGAGGAACCGCGCCCGACCTCAACCTCACGCCAGCCGGTTTTGCCGCGCAGTGTCACCAGCAGGCCTTTGTCGAGGATTTCGATCCAGCCCGAAGAATCCTCGGTCTGGTCGCGACCGAGGTCGAGCCCGACGATTTCCGAACGCCTGAGGCCGCCAGCAAAACCGATCAGCAGCATGGAGCGGTCGCGCATGCCACGAAGGGTTCCCCGATCCAGAGTTTCCAGCATGGCGATCAGATCTTCCGGCAGGATGGCTTCCTTCTGCCGGGGAGGCGACGCGTGGGTGTTGCGAATGCCAGCCATTACGGTAGCGATGGCACGGTCCTTGCGATCGAGCGGCGTGCCGCGCTGGGCACAGTTCCAACTGATCGCCGAAAGGCGGCGCTCGATCGTCGATACGGAATTGGCCTTCATTCCGCGTTCCGCCGTCCCCGATGCGCAGGCGGTGGTGTAGAGGCCGACGACCTGCGGATCCGGAGGCACCGGCGCAACATTCTGGCGCCGGCACCAGGCAGCGAAATGCTTCCAGTCGGAAGCGTAGGCGCGGCGGGTATTGGTGGAACTGGCGGCCTCGACATAAACGCGGGCGCGATCGGCCAGTTGTTCGAGGTGCGCCGGCAGGCTAGCGCTCGCCTGCGGCGGAGGAGCAGGGAGACCACTGTTCCCGGCCGACGCGTCCGGCGCGGAAACATCACCAGAATGCGCCGTGCTGTCAGACGGCGCTGCGCTCGCCTCGGCGTGATTTTCGGTGTTCTGGTCGCTGATTTGGGCCATTCTCTATATAAAGAGCAAAACATCCGATAATGCAACATTATCGGACGTTATTTATTTTCGACGAGCAGTGCGGTTTAACGTGAAATTGATGGCATGAACTGCTCTTATGATTTATGTTTCCAGGTATGGATTCGCCCCTGAAGCACGCCCTGACGGCATCGACCTGGTCAACCCACCTGCCAGACTGGGCCTTGTCGCGCGCGCGGGATTCCAGTGATCTCGACGCTGCTTTCGCTGCGGGCATTGCCTTGAAATCCTTGGATGATCTCGTCAGTACTGAGCCCGTTTGGGCCGGCTGTTGGCGTGCACGCCAGGCACTGCGATGCGCCGCTGCCGCCGCCCGGTTGCTCGGCCGCAAGGAGGCAGAAGCAGCGCTTCGGGATACCGTTCTGCTCACCGCGCCCGGCGACGATCCGGGGCCGGCCGGAGCCGTGTTATTGGCCTTTCAAAAGCTGGCAGGCAAAAGGCAGACGGTCGGCAGCAAACTTCTGGAAGATTTCGCGGGGCTGATGGGGTTGCGCCGGGAGGGGATGAGCGAAATCGTCGACATCTTCGATGGTGCGGTGCAGTCCGGGCGTGCCGTGCCGTTCGCGGTCGCCGCGCTGGTGACGCAAATTTGCTCGGCACAGCCGGATGCCGAGATCCTTGCCTGGTGGCTGGCCGACCGGCTCTTGGGCGAAAAACTCGGCTGGGAATGTTGCCTGCCGCTGATGATGGCCGAACGCTATGGCGCGGCCTTCCGCACGATCGGGGGCAGGGGGCGGTTGCGGCCCGGCGACGATGGGTTTGAGCGGGCAGTGTGCCTGGCGCTGGTCACGGGCGCCGGCGCGGCACTGCGAAGTGCTGGTGAGATTGCCGGGCGCGCAGAGAGGCTGCAGGCGATTGCACCAAAGGTCCGGACCAAGGGCGCGGAGATCGTGGTCCACCAATTGCTCGCCGAGGACGCCGTGTCGGCCGCGGCGCCCGGATCCAAACTGTCGCGCTGGGCCAGCCGGCGCTTGTTTGAGCGGCTCGAAAGTTTTGGCGCCGTGCGTGAACTCTCGGGCCGGGCATCGTTCCGGATTTATGGGTTGTGATCATGGCCGGAGCAAGCGCATCAAAGGCAGAAAGAGCGAGGAGCAAGACGAGGTCCGAGGACAATGTCCTCATTGATCGCGAGCTGGAGGACCTGCCCCCGGATTTGCGCTGGCGCGAATGGATGCTGCGGGCCGAGGCGGTGATGTTTGCTTCTGCCGAGCCGGTCAGCCGCGAGATCTTGGTGCGCGTGGTGGGCAACGACTGCAGCATCGATCTCTTGATCGACGACCTGCGCGAGGAGCTTCGTGCCCGTCCTTATGACATCGTCGCGGTTGCTGGCGGCTGGCAGCATCGAAGCCGTACAGCCTATGGTCCGGTGATCCGCGCCTCGCACGCGCCGACACGCTCTGCGTCCGCATTGCTCTCCGAACATGAGGCAGCGCTGCTGATGGCGATCGCCTACCTTCAGCCGGTGACACGCGGCGAACTGTCGAAAATGTTCGGCAAGGAGGTGAGCCGCGACACGATTGCCGGCCTCCGCGATGCCGCCTTCATCGCCTCCGGCCCGCGCAGCCCGACGCCGGGCGCCCCCTATACCTACGTCACGACGAGGCAGTTCCTGTCCGTCTTCGGTCTCGAGACGCTGCGGGACCTGCCCGACATCGAGCGGCTGGAAGATGCCGGACTGCTCAGCCGGCATACGCTTGCGCGGGAAGCGTTCGCGGAAGAAGGCGCCGATGGTGACGAGCAGGACTAGCTGTGAGCCCATCTGGTCGGCATGACGGGCTGCCATTAGCGCTGGCGTGCGATCGACCAGGATGGCCATGTGCTCGGCGAAATCGTCCAGGCTCGCCGCAACGCCAAGGCTGCCAGGCGCCTTCTGATCCGGCTGATGAAGAAGCAGGGATGCCTTTCCGAGCCCATCGTCACTGACAAGCTTCGCTCCTACGGCGCTGCAAAGATCATACCCACAGTCGAGCACCAATCGGACAAGGGATTGAACCACCGAGCCGAAAACTCGCGTCTCGTGTGGCGAAAACGGGAGCGGGTGATGCCGTCAGCTTGCGGCCGACGTGCTCAACGGAGAGGTTTACGGCGCTGACGGCGCTGACGGCGCTGACGTCGCGCAGGACACGCGGTGTGAATGCAATGGAACTCATGGCCAGGCGGTTGCGCTTGAGCGTTGTCTCCGTTTTCGCCCCTCCAACCGGACTATTGGGGGAACACTCTCGACGATTTCGCGCAAGTTCTCGAATTCGCTACGTGATGAAGCAGCCGCTTTTCATTTCCTGTGCTCATCCCCTCTCCGATTGGTGGGACTGATCTAGGAATGTTTCCTCAAGGGCGACCCGGGAATGCGACAAGGCATTGCGAACCCGACTGTCTGGCCGAGGGGATCTCTCAAAAAATAAAATCAGATCCGTGCAGGTCGGCCAAATCAATTCCTTGAATGCGAAGCGAATCCTTGCCGGCGTGGAGAGTGATGTCGGCGCCGGTATCGATTGCATGTGCCTTGAAGTCGGCAAAGCTCGAGATCATCTGCGAGCCGCGCAGATCGATTCGATCGAGGCCGGCCACGAAGTCGGCGATGGTGTCGTCTCCGTAGCTCTTGCCGAAGACAAAGACATCCACCTCGGTGCCTCCGAACAGGACATCGTTGCCTTTGTGCCCGTCCAGCCGGTCCTTGCCTGCCAGTCCCTGGATGACATTGAAGGCCGAGTTGCCGTCCAGATGGTTGTTCAGTTCGTTGCCCGTGGCTCCACCCGCCGCCTTGCCGATCAGGACCAGATCCTCGACATGGGCGTTGAGGATGTAACCGACGGTGGACTTGACCATGTCCCTGCCGCCGTTTTCGGATTCCGAGATGCTGACGCTCGCGTCGTCGGTGATCAAGATGTCGTTGCCGCTGTCTGTGCTTATCACGTGATCGACAGAGCCTCCCCGGTTGTCGAACACGTCATTGCCCGAACCAAGGCTGATCGTGCCTTTCATGACGCCGCGATTGGTGATGACGTCGGCGAGTTCGCCGCCATTGACCGCATAGTAATAGGCTTCGATCGTGCCATGATTGATGATCCTGCCGGCACCACCTTCACCCTGCACGTTGATCGCGGTATCGGTGTCGCCGCAAAGGATCTCCGCGCCGGGGCGGTTGACGATCTTGACCAGGCCAGAATTGGACCAAATGCCGGTGCCTGCGTTGATCGTCCCGTCATTTATGATCTTCCCGCCAAGCTCGGCGAATATGCCCACCCCACCGACCGTGATGTCGCCGTGGTTGGTGATGCTTTGATGCCGGCCGTTTGCCTGAATGCCCATTTGCCCCTGGACCACGCCCAGGTCACCAACGATGAGGCGCGTGTCGCGCCCGCCGAGGACAATGCCATCGTCGTCACCCTCGGCGCCGCCAATCACGGCTCCGTTGACGACGATCGTGTTGCCATGTGCTCCTTTGACTTCCGATAGCGCGGTTTCGTGGAAGACCTGGCCGGTGACGATCAATGCCGATGTGTCGATGACCCAGGTATTGCCGGACCCTTTGATGATGAGGGGCTGGCTCGTATTGCTTGATATGATGTGCTTGCTCACCAGGTGCTCCTGCATGGATCGGTTGATAGAACCGCCACTCGGCCGCATCCACGATGACCAAAGGCGCTCGAAGTCGCCTCTACCCTGGCAAATTGCAGTGACGTGACGCTGCAGCGTCGGTTTTTATTCGCAAGGCGACGCCAGATTACGATAGAAAGCCGCCGAGCGTTTCGACGGGCCTATTGTCGCTCGGCACTCAATCCTGAGATTGCGAGCGTTCATCCAAGGTCTGGCATTAGATCGAGACTGGCGGACGTGAACCGGTTCCGGACGAACAGATGCCTCCCGGAAGCCGCCCGCGCCGAGTTTCCGCGGTGCGCGGCTGCAAGGTTGTCACCGTCCGATCGGCCCGATAGCGTGCGAAGTGGTTGTAGACTTGCCGGGTTGTTAGCCGCAGCTCGGCCGCGGCACGCGTGATGGCAGACCGCCTCGGGCCGCCGTCATTAAGAATCTTGTCCTACTCACGCGCTATGCGGCGCGCCGTCGACCACTGCTCGTCCGAGATCGCTTGAGGCGTCGTCGGTGTTCGCGCGCGCAGTCTCTTTGGCAAAGCTGGAGCTTCACTGAAATCGTTAGCGGAAAATCGTGTCGTAATTGTCGGCTAAACCCAACGGGCGTATGACACTTGCCGGTTTGAAATCACAAACCAAAAGCCACATCGGCACTGGCGCGCCTCGACGAGCGCATCGCCCGATCGCCGGTCGGAGCAGGATGGATCGAGCGATGCCATTTCGCGGATGCCTGCGCCTCGCTCTGGGTCGACGGGGAGCTTGTCCATCTCGAGGACCTCATCCTGCACGATGCCGGCGCCGATATCCGTGCCCCGAGCCACGAGCTCACCATCGCCCGCGACGTGCTGCGCGCCCGTCGCCGGATCGCCGCGCAGCCGCCGGGCTGGGCGCTGAGCGTGGATGGCGTGCGCAGCCTGCGCGGGCAGGCGTGACCTGCACCATCACATGATGCCGATAGCGCCGTGGTGAGCAGCAGCGCCGCGCCGAATGTCGATATGACCGGAGTACGGGAGGGGGAGTGGGACGGCGAGAACGACGCCGATCCTCTCGCGGCCGCGTTCGCCGCCATCGATGCGGCGGTGGCGCGCTTGCAGTCGGCGTTAGCGGAAGCCAAGGCGCCGGGTTGGCGTATCGTGCAGGACCGGGATCCGCTGGTCTACGATCTCGACTGGGACGAGGACGAACGCCTGGACGAATGGCGCAGTGTCCTCACGGAGACGGATGGCCTGCCGCCGGTGCTGCGGGCGATCGTCGTCCTTGATGCCTGGAACACATTGCAGGTCCTGCAGCACGCGCCCTGGCTTGGTCGTTTGCTGGCGGCCAGTCTCCTGCGCCAGGCTGGACTAACGACCTCGGCACATCTCGCCGCCGTCAATCTCGGCCTGAAATCCATTGCCGTTGATCGTCGGCGCCATCCCGGCCGCAACACGCGGCTGCTGGCACTGCTCAACGGTCTTGTCGCTGCGGCCGAATTCGGGCTGAAAGAACATGACCGGCTGGCGCTCGCCCGCCAGGTGCTGGAGCGGCGGTTGATCGGCCACCGGGCATCGTCGAAGCTGCCGGACCTGGTCGAGCTGATGATGGCGCGGCCGCTGGTTTCGGCGGGCATGGTGGCCGAGGCGCTCGAGGTAACGCCGCAGGCGGCGCTGAGGATGGTCGGGGAGTTGGGGCTCAGGGAGATGACGGGCGGGGGAGGTTTCGGGCGTGGGGAATTGTTTAGAAGAGGAGCGGCTGCGCACTCCGACGGGACCGCGCAGCATAAGTCAAGTGCGCGGGCGGCCCGAGAGCTTGCTCTGGCAGTGCGAGCGCGAAGGCACGCTTTGTCCAAACGCGATAGTCGATTGACGACACCGTACAAAAGCCGTACAATACGACAACTATACGTAACACGTGGAGCTTGTCGGAATGGTGCCTAAAACCGAACGAATGGAATTGCGTCTCGATGCCGAGACGATTGAGCAGATCGACGCATGGCGGGGCAATCAAGAGGATGTTCCCTCGCGATCTGAGGCAGTGCGTCGCTTGATCGAAGAGGGCTTGCAAGTCACACAAAGCCGAGACTTTCGACCGAGCCAGCCCGAAAAGCTTATGACCTGGATGCTCGCTCAGATAATGCGAAACCAGATCAACGAGCGGAAGGAAAAGCGAAACAACGAGTTTGACCTGAAAGATATCGACCTCATCGAGCAAGCAATCTATGGCGGCCACTTTTGGGCACTTGATTGGGAAATGACCGGCGTTCTGCATAATCACATCGATGACCGCCGGCGCGTCTCGCTCGTGGTTGATGTGATGGATATGTGGACTTTCATCGAGCGCGCCTATGAAGGCTACACACAGGCGGAAAAAGACCAAATCGTTGCAGATGTGGGTTCTTGGGCGAAGAACCCACAATTTCACGGCTTTGATGGCAATAATGAAGGAGAGTATTGCGGCATCGCGAGCTTTTTGGTCGATAAGCTCAATCGGTTCGAGAGCTTCAAAGGGCGCTCAATGAACTCCCACAGTCCTACAGTGGTGAGGTATGGGCGCATGGCTACTGTCTTTGAGCAAATTCGCCCCAACCTCGTGGGACGAGAACTCACTGTTGGAGAGATGACCAAACTCCTGAAAAGGGAGGTCGCTTAGTGGACAACAGCCGGGGGGCCTCCTATCTAAGGCTAGGCGACCCCCAAGGCTTCCCCACAGGGGGAACTACAGGGCCTGTAGGCCGTTAGTAGTATAGCACCATGGTGGTCCTCTAGGGGGCCTTCGTAGTCAACTTCATGTTGACTAATAGGGGTGCTAGGGGGTATAGTCCCCCTTAGTCCCAGAGATGGTGAGCACCTTAGGGTGCAATAGGGACACCGCACCAGCAATGGTCCCTCTGTGAGGGGTTAAGTCGGTTTCCGTACGAAACGCAAGTTTCAGAAGTAGGCCCTGTGGGGCCTATTTTCGTTTTAAGTCCTTTGAATCTTTTGTTTTTTGCCCGCCTGAATGGCGTTCCCTGTGGCTTTAGCCTCTACCAGATCATCAAACGTCACTGGCTGGGCATATTGAATGAACGACGCACGCAAATGAGCGCTTTGCACGTTCAAAATCGCATCGTATTTCGGATTCTTAGCCTGCTTAAGTGCAAAGAAAACCACGTAGTTACCGCCGTTTGACCTAATAAAAAAGAAATTCGATTTTTGCGCAAGGTACACCGAGCGGCCAAGCAGGCTTTGCACAAAGTTCGGCAGGTTCAGGGAAAGGGCATGCCGCACCAGGCAGAATGCGCGGGTTTCATGCCCATGTTTGTACATGAAATCCGGTGTATGGTGGGCCTCCACTGCCTCTGTAAAGCAATGGCAGCTATAGCTCGCCAACACCCGATAGGTGGTGTTGCCCTTCAGGACTTGGATCACGGCGTCATCGAGGGTGTCCCATAGTGTAGGTGGCACCTTTGATCTTCTTATCTTTGAACTTCCCCACGCGCCCCTGCCCGTACTCTCGAAACCTCTCGCCACAGACTCGTGGCGAAGCGCTGTTTCTACATCAAGTCGCAATTTCACCCAACATGTTCTTGAGGAGAAGCGCGCCCATGCATTGACCGTGGGTTGCGGAGGTTCTGTCTTTGTTCCTTGCGTGTAGGCTGATTCGTAACTAGGGGGAATTGGGGCGGCGCAGTTCTACATATAGTTATTATTACGCCCGCTTGGGACAACATGTAGAGCAGAATGAGAGCCAGCATCCATATCGGCCAGAAGGGCGCGCAAAGCCTGTACTACGCCACGGTAGAGCAAGCCAACCGCAGCGTTGTTTAGCTGTCGCGATTTTCACACGCGTGGGGTCAACCTTCGGAGCCGGTGGTGGGTCAAATGCCGCGCCGAAACACAGCTGTCATAGGCGGGGCGAAACGACCTGGTCGATGCATCGGCGCCAAAGAGATTTTCAGCACATGCATTCAGGCGCCCGTGCCCCGCTCCCGCCGTCGCCTCAGAAACGAGCGTAACGCTCCTCGGGCTGGGGCGACTTTAACGCATGGCAGGTGCAATCTTCATCTTCAGGAAAGCGAGCCACGGTCTCCAGCGCCACACGCGATGCAATCATTGACAGGCTCGGCAGGACGTCGTCCTGCAGAAGTTGGCCGCGACTGCGATCCATGTAGTCGTTGAAGCCCGCTGTGACGAAGGCGCAGGGCGTGAAACAGGCGCCGATCTCGCGTGCCAGCGTTGCTTCTGGCGCAATCGAATGATTGATCACGTCTGCCCCCATGGAGCGAAACATCAGGGCTTCGGCCGGGGTGGTCAGCCGTGGACCATAGGCGTGAGCGGCGACGAGCCCGAGTTCCACGCCGTGGACCCGGCGCGATGCCGGCCAGTGCTGACGCGCCGTTCGAGCCAGCAGCGAGGAGCAATGCGGGCAGATGAGCTGCTTTCCGGAGCAGTCGAACCTCTGTCGACCGTCGAGCAGGGAGTAGGGCGTCTGGGTGAGTTCGACGATGTCGGCATTGATCACCATGTCGCCAGGCTGAATGGCTTTGTTGACGGCTCCCATCGTAGAGCTCGCCAGGATGCGCCGCACGCCGGCCTCCCGCAGAACCCAAAATGCGCGCCGATGGCAGGAATGATCGATGTAGTCGCGTGGATTGCCATGCGAATACATGCATAGGACCTGCTTCGTCTCTCCTTCCGCGGTAAGCGAGGCGTCAAACTCGAGAAGCTTCCAGTTTTCCGTCACGCCATAGGGTGTATCGAAGGCGAGATCGCGCGCCAGCACGCGGACGCCGGCCATGCCTACATCTTCTGGAAAGGCGAGGCCCCAATTGGCCGACCCGGTGATCACCGCAGTCCTGACCGAAGGGATGGAGGCGGTTTTCGGTTTGTCGATCATCGTCGGAATTCACTTTCAGGCGTCGGTCGAACGCGCATTGAGGACCAGAATGACAACCCCGACGAAGACCGTCCAGAGAGTCGAAATGGCGGCGATGGTAGGATCGATCTGATCCCGCAGAGAGATGAACATCAGCTTGGGCAGCGTCGTGTTCGGTCCGTTGGCGATGAAGATGGAAATCACCGCTTCGTCGAGGGAGGTGAGGAAGGCCATCAGGGCCGCAGCGACGAGGCTCAGGGCGAGCTGTGGCGCGATGATCCCGCCGATCACCCTAGGCCAACCTGCACCCAGGCTTCGGGCCGCCTGCGCCTGTTGCCAGTCGAAACGGTTGACCGCCGGCTGCAGCACGACGACAGCCACCGGGATGGCCAGCGTCACATGTCCCATGAGCACGCCGGAAAGGGATCCGAGCAGGCCGAGCTTTGCCAGTACGATGAACAGGCCGATGGCCAGCAGAATGCCGGGCGTTACAGACGGCGTGAGGAGGAAGCCGTAGACACCTCCTGCGATCGGAGAGCCCAGACGATTGATGGCGACCGCAGCCAGAAAGGCGACGGGAACGGCGATCAAGGCGGTAAGGGCGCCGAGCATGAGGCTCGTCTTCAGCGCCGCCATCCACGCTGCCGAGGTAAAGAAGGCCTCATACCAGCGCAGCGACCATTGCTTCGGCGGAAACTCGAGCAAGTCGGAGGCGGAGAAGGACAGCGGTACGACGACCAACGTCGGCAGTATGAGGAACAGGAGCACAAGGCTCGCGACGGTCCAAATGAGGTCGCGTGAGAACGCGTTGTCGTGGTAGGCGTCAAGCATGCTGCATCCTTTCGCCGGCCAGCCTGCGGATCGTGACGAACATCGCGCCGGCAATGAGGACGAGCAGTAGCAGCAGCACGCCAAGAGCGCTGGCGCTTCCCCAGTCCTGGAATGTCGATAGCGTCCGCTCGATGCGGATCGCGATGGGGTTGACCTTGCCGCCGCCGAGCACCGCGGGTGTGATGAAGAAGCCGAGCGTGTAGATGAAGACGATCATGGAGCCTGACGCGATGCCGCTGGACGAAAGAGGCAGTATGACTGTCGCCACGCAACGCCAGAAGCCAGCGCCCAGGCTCGCCGCGGCGCGGACGACATTGCCATCGATGTCGCGCATCGCGGCATAGACTGGCAACACGAAGAGCGGCAGCATGTAGTGCACCATGCCGATCAGCGTGCCGGTAAAATTGTAGACGAGCGGCAAGGGCTGGTCGATCACCCCAAGCGACGTCAGGGTCGTGTTGATAAGACCCTCTCGCCGCAGCAGCACGAGCCATCCGTAGGTTCGCACGAGAATCGAGGTCCAGAGCGGCAGCATGATCAGGATCAGCATGAGGTTTGCAGCACGGCGCTTAGCGCTGGCGAGCGCGAGAGCCAGCGGGACGCCCAAAACCACGCATATGACAAGGGTGGACAGAGACAGAACCAGGGTCACGCCGAGGGCCGACCAGGTGAGGCCGCTCGACAGTACCTTTTCGTAGTTGCCGAGTGTGGCCTCGCCCGCCAGGGTCAGGAATGACTGGCTGAGAATCCAGAGAACCGGGGCCATGGCCGAAACGCCGACCAGAACGATCGCCGGCCCGGCGAGGGCGAGAAAGAAGAAGCGTTCACGTCTTTGTTCGCGCAGGAGCCCTGAATTGTTCATCGGGCGGCGGCCTCTTCCAGCAGGTGAACATGGCCGAGTTCTGCGTGAGCGCGAATCTCAGTCCCGATTTCGAGCTCGCCGCAGGTGGCGCCCTGGTTCGCCGCTATGCTCAGCATGAACTGATCTCCGGTGCCGGTCTCCAGATTCAGAAGCCAATTCTCACCTCGAAATGCCTTTGAGGCGAGACGCCCGATCACCTCGACCCGGCCATCGCCTAGCTCGCCGGGATCGAGCGCGAAATTCTCGGCCCTGATCATCGCGAGGCGCTCGCGTGGCAGGCTTGCTGCGCCCGGTCCCTGGAGATTGCCGACCGGGGCGATATTTGCTTCCCCCATGAACTCCGCGACGAAGCGGTTTCTTGGCCGCCGGTAGACGTCCTGGGGCGCACCGATCTGCTGGATGCGTCCGGCGTCCATGACTGCGATACGGTCGGACATGGTCAGCGCTTCGCGCTGATCGTGCGTCACGTAGATCGTCGTGACGCCGAGGTCGTCGTGCAGTTTGCGGATCTCGAACTGCATGTGCTCGCGCAGGTTCTTGTCGAGCGCCGAAAGGGGCTCGTCCATCAGCATTACGCGCGGCTCGAAGACGATGGCTCGCGCCAGGGCAACGCGCTGGCGCTGGCCGCCGGAGAGCGCGGCGATGTCGCGCGCGCCAAAGCCGGAGAGTTTCACGCGGGCAAGCGCTGCCTCAGCCCGTTCGCGCGCCTGCGCTTTGGGAACACCACGCAGCCTCAGGGGGTATTCGACGTTCCCCGAGACGCTCATATGCGGAAACAGAGCGTAGTTCTGGAAGACGACCCCGATGTTGCGCTTGTTGGGCGGCAGGGAGGTGACATCCCGCCCGTCAATCGTCAGGAGGCCACTTTCCGGCCGCACGAAACCCGCGAGTGCCATCAGCAGGGTTGTCTTGCCGGACCCCGAAGGGCCCAGCAAGGTCAGGAACTCTCCGGCGGCGATATCCAGCGAGACATCGTCGAGGGCGACGTAGTTCCCGTAGGTCTTCCGGATGTCCGCGATCGAAATCGGGAGCGAGGTGGCCGACATGTCAGCACCGGGCTCAGCGGTTCATCATATCATCGAAAGCACGCTGGGCTGTTTCGCCGTTCTTCACCCACCATTCGGCATTGGAGAAGACGGCCCCGTCGACATTGCCAGGCGCCGTGGCGAGCAGCTTCATCTTGTCGGCGGAGATGAGCTTGAGTTCATAGGCCTTCGGGTTGACCGGTCCATAGGCGATATAGTCGGTCAGTTTGGCTTCCCGCTCCGGCTTTGTCATGGCCGCGATCAGCTTCATAGCAGCATCGCGGTTGGTCGCACCCTTGGGAACCGCGAGACAGTCCGTGCCGATAACCGAGCCCTGGAACTTGAAATCCGCTGGTCCGCCATCGGCCTTCACGCTTTCCGCGCGTCCGTTCCAGGTAACGACCAGATCGGCTTCCCCGTCCTTCAAGATCTGGGCTGACTGCGCGCCCGACGTCCACCAGACCGCGACATTGGGTTTGAGTGTCTCAAGCCGGGCGATGGCGCGGTCGAGACCGCCGGGTGCGCTCAGTTCCTTGTAAATGTCGGCTGGCGCTACCCCTTCAGAAAGAAGCGCGATTTCGATCAGGTCCTGCGCATTCGCACGAAGCGCACGCTTGCCAGGATATTTCTCGGCGTTCCAGAATTCCGCCCAAGTGGCCGGAGGGTTGGTTCCGATCGCCTTGGTATTCCATGCCATCACAGTGCCGTACGAGCTAAAGGGATAGCAATATTTGGACTCAGCTCCCGGCGGCAGCGATTTTGGATCGATGATTGTGTAGTCGAGTGGCTCCAGCAGGCCTTGTTCGGCAGCCTGCGCGCCTTCGGGGGAGCCGAGGTGGATTATATCGGTCAACACCGAACCGGAGGTGACCTGCATCTTTAGTGCGGCAAAACTGTCGCTCTGGGTCTCCTCTCGAACGGTATATCCCAGCTCTGTCGCCGCAGGGGCCCACATTGCCTTCTTGATGGCATCGCCATAGTCACCGCCGGCGGTGGTGATGGTGACGTCCTGGGCAAGCGCTGGGACGGCCGCGACGAGCGCGATCGCGGCGACGGAATAGCGTAGGATCTGCATCATTGGTTTATCTCCTCAGTTCACCTCTGGAATGACGATTTTGGGTGTTAACACCTCTTTTTCTTAAATCGTAACGTTACGATTACGCCTAATCGCCAAATCGTCAAGCAGTTTCTTTGTCAGGCGCGGCTTTCCTTGCCATGCGGAAAATGCCGACCTACAAGGAGGGAATGGAGATAAGCAGAGGTGACATGACAGCAAAGGCAAGGCCTAACCTGCGGAGGCTTGCGGACGAGCTTGGCCTTTCCGTCACGACGGTGTCGCGGGCACTCAAGGATGGGCCGGAGGTTCATCCCGACACCATCAGCCGCGTGAAGGTGGCGGCGGAGGCAGCTGGATACGTGCCCAACCTGCACGGGCGGGCACTGCGTACCGGTTCGACCCGCAACCTGACCGCTATCTTGCCGATGGAGACGAGGGATTACCTGTCCGACATCATCAAGCTTCCTCTGATGGAGGGCATGACCATG
Source organism: Rhizobium sp. TH2 (assembly GCF_024707525.1). Lineage (NCBI taxonomy): Bacteria > Pseudomonadati > Pseudomonadota > Alphaproteobacteria > Hyphomicrobiales > Rhizobiaceae > Rhizobium > Rhizobium sp. TH2. Next base: position 30,128 of record NZ_CP062232.1, read on the forward strand.
GCGGCGAGGCAGCTCGGCTATACACTGACCATCTTTTCGACCACACCCGAGGAGAGCCCGCAGGAGAGCCTCGACCAGGTTCTCCGTTCGGGCGCGGCCGATGGAGTTGTCATAACGCGTATGCTGGCGGAGGATCCCCGAATTCCTTACTTGCTTGAGCGAGGTGTTCCATTCATCGCGTTCGGGCGCAGCAATCTCGACCGGGACTATGCCTATGTCGACATCGACAATGAACGCATCGCCCATGAAGCGACGTCTCTCCTGATCGAACGCGGGCGCGCCCGCATCGCGCTGCAATTGCTGATCCGCGAAGATCAATACAGCGCCATGCGGTTTGAGGGCTATCGCAAGGCGATCGAAGATCACGCGTTGATTGTCGACCCCGCGCTGATAGGGCAGGAAGATTTTACCATGGAGGCAAGCGAGCGGTGGATCGAGCGGCTGCTCGACAGCGCCGATCCGCCGACTGGGCTCGTCTGCGCCAACGAATTGGGGTTACTGGGGGCGCTCAGCGCCTTGCGCAAGCGCGGGCTCGCGCCTGGCCAAGACTTCAGCATCGCGACCCGCGACAATACCCGGATTGCCCGTTATCTTTCTACGCCGCTCGTGACGCACTCGGTGGACATGGTCAGCGTCGGCCGCGCCCTGATCGAAGGGCTCGTGCGCCAGATCGAGTATCCGGATGCTCCGCTGGCGCAGGAAGTATTCGCCGGCGAAATGTCCATAATCGGAGACGAAGGATAACTGAGTGTGGGTTCGATTCCGCTCAACCAAATTCGGTTTCGCAGGCTCAATTGGACCCCGCTCAGCTTTCCGATATGACTGGGCTAGGGGTTCCACTCCTATCATGCCAATGTGGGATGGAAATAATCAGATGATTGAAATGAAGGGATGCCCACATGTGGCAAAGTCGGTGGGGGAGGGCTCGCGGCCAACCGCGAGAAAGGCATTCGATAGCGTGCTTGTGCATTCTTGCAGCGCTTGAATCGCTAGCCCAGCGTGTGGCTTGCCAAGCCATAAATTTTCGTGGACGCGCCCTGCGCAACTGCGGGCCTCTTGCGGCCGAGCGACATTGAAGTCACGGTGTCGAAGACGGAGAGGCCGCAATCGTCAAGAAAGCGGAAAAATGGTCCCTTTTTTTCGCGGGTGTCGAGTCGCAGGAAGGCCCCCTTGTGCTCGATGATGTGCCCTCGAATGACGGCAATTGCATCGTCGTCCGTTTCGGCAACGACCGGCCCGATCACATGGCCTCGACCGAATGGCCGGCAAAGCGAGAAGGCTGCAATCCGTCCATCGCGTAGGAGCGCGATGGATCGAGACTGCGAAAGCAATTTTTCCAGGAGAGGTCTGCGGTTGGCGCCGAATGCGATTTCATCGAGATCCGCAATTGTGTCGAGTTCTTCGGGACCGATCGGACGCAGGACGATATCAGACGCAGACAGGAAGGCCGGCGGGTCCTGCGCTTCGCCCTGACATTGATAAACAATCGCTTCCGGCTTGAAATTCATCGACAAATAGAGGCGGCGAGCGGCATGCGTTGCATTGAGTCCGAGATCACGATCGTCGAGCCTACTCCGAACGTGCCCCATCAGCCACTGGCCGGCGCCTTTCGCTTGGAGACGCGGTGAGGTAATCACCATCCCCACCGTGGCGAAATCGGTGTCATAAGCAAACCACATGGCCGAGCCAAGAACGCGGCCAATGTCGTCGATGGCCACGACGCCTTTGCCGACTTCCCTGAGAAATTGCCAGTCTTCCGCACGGTGCGGCCATCCGACCCCTATAGAGAGGGTGTGCAGATGCTTAAGATCGACGTCTGCGATGTCAGCCAACCTTAACCTGAAGGAACTGACCTGCAATGAATCTGATGCGGACTCAGACAATCTTAATCCCCTCGATGCGGTCTTCGGGCATGAACAGCGCATGTCCCGTCCGCGAATTATGAGCTGTCGCTCACGGCCATAATAGAGAGGAACGGCGGCAGAATCCGCTTGAAAGGGACCGGAATTTAACAAAATCCACTGAAACGGAAAATGATTTCCGCATGAAATCAATTTCCAGCTCTCTAAAGTGGAGGAATGGGTGCCGATGCGCCAACCAAGGCGGGGGTGGATTGCGGATGAACGCGATAGAAATTTTGGAGCGGCTCGTCAGTTTCCCTTCCGTCGTGGGTACGCCTAACGGCGCAATCGTCAAATGGATCAAGAACTATTCCGAAGCTCACGGGGCGACCACAAGGGTGCTGCCAGGACCGGAAGGCGATCGCGCCAATCTGTTCATCACCATCGGCCCGAGAGACGTTTCCGGCTATATCCTTTCGGGACATATGGATGTCGTTCCGGCTTTGGAGCCCGATTGGACGTCGGATCCTTTCACCCTGAAAGCGAGCGGTGAAAGCCTCTTTGGCCGCGGCACGAGCGACATGAAGGGATTTCTCGCTGCTGCACTCGCAGTGCTTCCAGGCCTTGCCGCCGCACCGCCGAAGCGCCCGATCCATCTTGCCTTTTCGTATGACGAGGAGGCCGGCTGTCGAGGCGTCCCGCATATGATCGACCGGCTGCCGGAGCTCTGTGCTGAACCGCTCGGCGCCATCATTGGCGAGCCGAGCGGCATGCATCCGATCCGTGCCCATAAGGGCAAGGCTGCCGCACGCATCGAAATTCGCGGCCGTGTCGGCCATTCGTCACGGCCCGACCAGGGTCAAAACGCGATCCACGCTTTCGCTTGCGTTCTGCTCGCGGCCGTCCGCACCGCCGGCGCTCTTCAACGCAGTAGATTGGACCGCAATTTCGAACCTCCGTACTCCTCCCTGCAGGTGGGGACGATTGCGGGCGGGCAAGCCGTCAATATTATCCCCGACTTCGTCACGGCGGATATAGAAGCACGCGCGATCGCCGGTGTCGCTCCCACTGATCTTCTTGAGCCGGTCCGCGTTGCCGTCAAAGGGCTCGAACAACAGGGCTTCGGCACCAGGTGGGAGCTTCTGAGTGCTTATCCTGCCCTGTCGCTTCCAGCCGACGCACCGCTTGCGCATTTGCTCGGCGAACTGACGGGGAACAAACCGCTGGCGGCCGTGAGCTACGGAACAGAAGCCGGGCTCTACCAGCAGGCGGGAATTGACGCGATCATCTGCGGGCCGGGCGACATTGCACGCGCCCATCGTCCTGATGAGTTCATCCGAACTGACGAACTGGCGGCATGCCAGAGGATGATCGAACGCCTGGCTGAAACGCTCCGCAACTGAGGTTTGAGACTACGATGGCTTTTCTATTCAATTCGGACCGCGAGAGGGGACGCATCTTCGCGGAGGCCTTTTCTCGGGAACTGCCGGACTTGCCATTCGTCAGCGACGCAAGCCAAGTCAAACCAGGCGAGGTGCGGTATCTTCTCACCTGGACCGCGCCTTCGGATCTCGAACGCTTCAGCAATCTTGAGATTGTCTTCTCCATTGGAGCAGGCGTCGACCAATTCCAAATCGAGGCGCTTCCAGCGCAAGTCAAGCTCGTGCGCATGGTCGAAGATGGCATCGTGCGCATGATGCAGGAATATGCGACGCTTGCGGTGCTGGCGCTTCATCGCAATCTCAAGACCTATATTGAACAGCAGTCTGATGGAAAGTGGCAGTCACTGCCGGGCACACAAGCGCAAGGGCGGCGCGTTGGCGTGCTCGGTCTGGGCATGTTGGGGCAGGCGGTCATCGAGCGATTGAAGCCTTTTGGTTTTCCGCTGTCGGGCTGGAGCCGCTCCGCCCGTGAAATCGAAGGTGTGACCTGCTATAGCGGCCTCGCATCCCTCGCAGCGTTTCTGCATACCACCGACATTCTCATTTGTCTTTTGCCCCTGACGACAGAAACCCGAGGCTTCCTCAACGCTGAGCTTTTCTCCACGCTTCCGATCGGCGCCGCCGTTGTGCATGTCGGCCGCGGGGCGCAACTCGACCACGATGCACTCCTCGATGCTCTCGACATGCATCACTTGTCAGGTGCGGTGATCGATGTGACGGAGCCGGAGCCCCTCCCTCCCGAGCATCCGCTATGGCGGCACCCCAAGGTCATCCTCACGCCTCACATCGCCAGCGTGACACAGCCCGAAACCGCGGCGCGCGCGGTGATCGAGAATATCAAGCGACATCGCGCCGGCCTCGACCCGATCGGTCTTGTCGATCGCGAGCGCGGTTATTGAACCTCCATCCGGAAAACAAAGGAACGAATATGCCCTTCCTCAAAACCGTTGATCCGAACAGCACCGACGCGCCGCGTGAATCCAAGCCGGTTCCCGAGCGGCTGATTTCGGGCGATCCCGCGTTCAAGACCTGGGCACAGGATGTAGCCCGGGACGGGCTTGTGCACACGGGAATCTGGGAGGCGACGCCAGGGGTCACCCGATCGAACAAGGGCGAGACGTTCGAATTCTGCCATATCCTGAATGGCGTCGTCGAACTCACCCCGGATAATGGCGAGACAATCACCTACCGGGCGGGCGACAGTTTCGTCATGAAACCGGGTTTTACCGGCACGTGGAAGACTGTGGAAACCGTCAGGAAGATCTATGTGACGGTGATGTGAGATCAGCGATCGCCGGCGCCGCTCGTTCTGGGTGGCGCCGCATTCAACTACGCCCGGGGGCCGTCCAAGTCCCGATCCTGCTTATTCCGCGATTATCCGGGCGCGACGCGCCTCCGTCCCCCGCAATGATCCGCTGGAAGTGCCAAAGAATTGACTGCGGCGTCGGCCCCAAAAAAGAGGATTTTCCTCCGCAGATTATGACGAGACGACGCATACTGCTGAGTTTCGAAGAGTAGCCTGCCCATATCTTCCGCAAGGACATGGCTATGGCTCTCAGCTTCGATCCCGACGCAACTCAATTGCCGAAAGGCCATTTCATCGGCGGACGCTATATCGACGCCAAGGGCGGTCTGCCGATGCGTCGACCTTCCGACGCCGTCGCCTATGCAGAATGTCCTGTGGCCGATGCGGATCTCGTCGATCAAGCCGTTTCCACGGCAAAAAGAGCACTCAAGGAAAGCGGCTGGTCTACCCGGCGCCCGCGCGAGCGCACCAATGCCATGCATCGCTGGGCCGACCTAATTGAGGCAGAGGGCGAGACGCTCGCCCGACTCGAAGCCGTATCCTCCACGCGCCCGATCAGCCAACTCATTCAAGGTGATGTGGCGGTCACCGCCGAGCAGATTCGCTTTTTTGCCGAGTTCGCCGACAAGGAAGGCAGCGACCTCGTGCCGACCGGCGACGACAGCCTCGGCTTGATCATGACTGAACCCTATGGCGTCGTCGGCGCGATCACACCCTGGAACTTTCCGCTTTCCATGGCCGGTTGGAAGCTCGGTCCCGCGCTCGCCGCAGGCAATGCGATCGTGTTGAAGCCCTCCGAAATGACGCCGTTCTCGACACTCTACGTCGCCGAACTTGCCGTGCGCGCCGGCATTCCGGCGGGCCTCATCAATATCGTGCTCGGAGATGGCCGCACCACCGGCACTGCGATCACCGGTCATCCCGATATCAGCAAGGTCAGCTTTACCGGTTCGACGGCAGCGGGTTCGGCAATCATGGCCAATATCGCCAGGACGGGCGTCAAACCGATGACCCTGGAACTCGGCGGCAAGAGCCCCCAAATCGTCTTTGCCGATGCCGATCTGACGCTCGCTGCCAACGCAATCGCCAGCAGCATTGTCGTCAATGCCGGCCAGGCCTGCGTCGCTGGCTCACGCATCATCGTCGAGAAATCCACCGCTGAATCATTGGCCTTGGCGATCCTCGCCCGCATGCAAACGATCAAGCCCGGCCCGACCTGGGATGAGACAAGCGACTATTCGCCGATCATCTCCGAGCGTCAGATCGACCGCATCGATGCGATCGTGCGGGCCGCGATCGACGCCGGCGCGGAGTGCCTTACCGGCGCGAAACGCCTGAACCGCGACGGCTATTTCTACGCGCCGACCCTACTCTCGCACGTCCGTCAAGACTCCCCCGCCGTCGTGGAGGAAATCTTTGGGCCGGTGCTGACGCTGCAGACATTCACGGATGAGGAGGAGGCACTCGCGCTAGCCGATCATCCCACCTACGGGCTGGCGGCGGGACTCTTCACCCGCGATCTCTCTCGCGCCATCCGGCTCACACGTCGGCTGCAGGCGGGCACCGTCTGGATCAACCGTTATAGCCGTTCCCGCGACCATATCCTGCCGACAGGCGGCTACAAGCAGTCCGGCATCGGCAAGGATCTCGGCCGCGCAGCCTATCAAGCCAACCGCAAGAGCAAGAGCGTGCTCATCAATCTCTAGGACCTGATCATGAAGACTTATTCCATCGCGCTTCTGCCGGGAGACGGCATTGGTAAGCCGGTCACCGAAGCAGCTTGGAACGTATTGCAGGCTGCGGCGAAGGGCTCGGGCTTTGCTCTCAAAGCAACGACATTTCCCTGGTCCTGTGACTTCTACAAGCAAACCGGCGCCATGATGCCCGCCGATGGGATCGAGACGCTCGGGCGCTTCGATGCAATTCTTCTCGGCGCGGTCGGCTGGCCGGCGGAGGTGCCGGATTCGGTTTCGCTGCACGGGCTGCTGCTCCCTATCCGCAAGGCCTTCGTACAATATGCCAATATCCGCCCGCACCGGCTTCTGCCCGGCGTTTCGGGCCCGTTGAAAGCCGGCGACTTCGACATACTCTGCATCAGAGAGAACACCGAAGGCGAGTATTCCGGCGCCGGCGGCCGCGTCCATCAGGGCACCGCCGACGAAGTGGCGGTGGAGACTTCCATCTTCACGCGAACGGGCGTCGAACGCATCCTGCGCTTCGGCTTCGAACAGGCCCGCATGCGGCGCGGCAAACTGGCTTCGGTCACCAAGTCGAACGCTCAGAAATATTCCATGGTGCTCTGGGACGAGATCACCCGCCTAGTCTCTGCGGAGTATTCCGACGTCGAGGTGACGAGTTACCACATCGATGCGATGGCGGCGCGCATGGTTATGGCGCCGGAGACTCTCGATGTGGTCGTCGCCTCCAACCTGTTCGGCGATATCCTGACCGATCTCGGCGCCGCCATTCAGGGCGGGCTCGGCTTTGCGGCCTCGGCCAATATCAACCCGGATCGCAGCGCACCCTCGATGTTCGAACCCGTCCACGGCTCGGCACCCGATATAGCCCATCTCGGGATCGCCAATCCGATCGCGGCGACCTGGTCGGGTGCCATGATGCTCGATCATCTCGGCGAGAGCGCCGCAGCCGCCCGCATCATGGCCGCAATCGAAGCGACGACGAAAACCGGCATCGGCACCGCTCCGGGAAAAGACAGGACCGAGACGATCGCGAAAACCATCCTCACATTCCTCAATTGAAGAAGAGATCGAACATGCAGATACTGAAAGACAAGAGCCTCTTCCGACAGGAAGGTCTGATCGGCGGAACCTGGTGTGCAGCGGCGTCGGCGAAGACGGTCGAGGTGATCGACCCGGCATCGCAGAAGGCGCTAGGCACCGTTCCCGATATGGACGGATCGGATACGCGCGACGCGATCGAGGCCGCGGAAGCAGCTTTCCGTCCCTGGCGGCAGAAGACCCATGCCGAACGAGCAGCACTGCTCGAGACATGGCACAATCTGATGATCGACAATCTCGAGGATCTTGCGCTTTTGCTAACCCTTGAACAAGGCAAGCCGCTCAGCGAGGCGCGGGGAGAGATCCGCTATGGCGCATCCTTCGTCAAATGGTTCGCCGAGGAAGCACGGCGTATCGGCGGGACCACCATCCCCTCACCGACGCGCGATCGCCGGATTGTGGTTCTCAAGGAACCGGTCGGCGTATCGGCGATCATCACGCCGTGGAATTTCCCCAATGCGATGATCACAAGGAAAGTCGCACCTGCGCTTGCCGCTGGTTGCACCGTGGTCATCAAGCCTTCGGAGTTCACCCCCTACTCGGCGCTTGCGCTCGGCGTGCTGGCCGAACGCGCAGGCATCCCGGCCGGCGTAATCAACATCGTCACCGGCATGCCTGCCGACATTGGCAATGAACTGATGGCAAACGAGACCGTGCGCAAGATTTCCTTCACTGGTTCGACCCGCGTCGGATCGCTCCTGATGCGCGGTGCCGCCGACAGCATCAAGCGCTTGAGCCTGGAACTCGGCGGCAATGCGCCATTCATCGTCTTCGACGACGCCGATCTGGACCTGGCCGTCGAAGGCGCCATCGCCTCGAAATTCCGCAATGGCGGCCAGACCTGCGTCTGCGCCAACCGTCTCCTGGTGCAAGGGAGTGTGTATGACGCATTCGCCGCCAAGCTTTCGGCTCGCGTCTCGGCGATGAAGGTCGGACCTGGAATGGAATCCGGTATCGACATCGGCCCAATGATCAATGGGGCGGCGATCGATAAGATAAGCCGGCATATCGAAGACGCGTTGGCCAAGGGAGCCACGATCGTTTCCACCCGCCCCGACCTGCCGGACGGCCCGCAATATACCGCGCCGATCGTTCTGGCCGGGGCCACGACAGACATGTTGCTCGCGAGCGAGGAAACGTTCGGGCCCGTGGCGCCGCTGTTCCGCTTCGAACGCGAGGAGGAGGCTATCACCATCGCAAACGCCACGCCTTTCGGCCTGGCCGCCTACTTCTACACGGAAAGTCTGAAACGCTCCTGGCGCGTAGCCGAAGCGCTGGAATTCGGCATGATCGGCCTGAATACCGGTGCGATTTCCACCGAAGTCGCCCCTTTCGGCGGCGTAAAGCAATCCGGCCTCGGCCGCGAGGGATCGCAACTCGGTATCGAGGAATATCTGGAGGTGAAGAGCTTCCACATCGGTGGGCTGGCTTGATCAAAAAAGGGGCGCGGATCGTAAGATCCGCGCCTTGAAAGTTGGCGGCCTGGGAGAAGTCGCTCACTGAAATCTGTCGAGGGCCTTGTAGTAGAGCCCCACAAGCGGCAGAAACCAGGGCTTTCCGAAATGGCCGGGCACTGCAGGCCATTCAAGACCTTTGAGCGGATTGCGATCGGCCTTGCCGAGTATGGCATCCGCCATGATCATTCCAAGATGTGTCGACAGCTGGGCGCCATGGCCCGAATAGCCCATCGCATACCAGACACCGTCGACATAGCCGGCCCGCGGATAGCGATCCTTGGTCATGTCCACCAGGCCGCCCCAGCAATAGTCGATCTCCACCTCGGCAAGATGCGGGAAAATTTGGATGAGACTGGCGCGCAAGATGGCACCGCTCTTCTCGTCTGATCGCTGATCGGATGTCGCGGCAAAGCGAGCGCGACCGCCGAATATCAGCCTGTTGTCCGGAGACAGCCGAAAATAGTTGCCGATGTTCATGGAGGTGACACAGGTTCGGTTGCCTGGCATGGTTGCCGCAACCTCGGCCTCCGTCAATGGCCGGGTTGCGATCAGGAAGCTGCCGACCGCGATGATACGGCGGCGGAAATAGTTGAAAGAGGCTCCGGAGGTATAGGCACCCGTCGCGACCAGGACATGATCGGCGCTCACCGCGCCACGAGGCGTCTCCAGCCGAGGTTTTGCGCCTGACATCGTATGGTGCTTGACAGTGGCGTGCTCAAAAATCGTCGCCCCATGCCGGACTGCCGCTTGGGCCAATCCAACGACATAGCGGCCCATATGCATCATGGCGCTCTTTTTCGAAAGCATTGCGCCATGAAAGGGAGAGCCGACTTCGGTCTTGAGGTCGGCTGCGGTCAGAAGCGCGGTTTCCGGATCGACTTCGCGGTGGATGGCCTCGAAATTGCGGGCGATTGCCTCGAAATGTTGCGGCTTGGATGCGAGCTTCAATTTTCCCGCTCGACGGAAATCGCAGTCGATGCCTTCTTCAACAACGATCCTTTCGATCGTGTCGATGGAGTCGTCCAGCGCCCGGTAAAGGGCCACCGCGCGCTCGGGTCCCAGTTCGGCCTTCGCTGCGATGAAGCTATGGGCGAGGCCGTTGTTGAGATGGCCGCCATTGCGTCCGGATGCGCCCCAACCGATGTGGTTCGCCTCCAGGACAACCACGCGCGCACCCGACTTTGCCAATTGTCGCGCTGCGGCGAGGCCGGTAAAGCCACCGCCAATGACGGCAACATCAAAGTCACCCTCGACCGGGCCAGCGGATGCTCCGGTGAACTTCGGCGCGGTATCGTGCCAGTATGACTCGAGCTTCATCGCCCTGGTCTCCGTTAAAGCCCGACGACGCCGGGAAGGCCGGAAATATCCTTGATCTCGACATAGCCGTAATAGGGATTGGCCGGCTCATGGCCGCGATTGACCCAAACCTTGTTCTTGATGCCGAGATCGTGCGCCGACATCAGATCGTAGCGGAACGAAGACGAACAATGAAGAATGTCTTCCGGGCCGCAGCCGAGCATGTCGAACATGTACTCGAATGCCTTGAACCGCGGCTTGTAGGCATTGGCCTGCTCAGCCGTGTAGATCGCATGGAACGGCGCTCCGAGCTTTTCAACGTTCGACATGATCTGTGAATTCATTGCGTTCGAAAGGATCACGAGCGGTATTTCCTTGGCGACCTTCGCCAGTCCGGCTGGCACGTCTGGGTGCGGGCCCCAGGTCGGAACCCGCTCGTAGACCATGCGTGCATCCTCATCACGGAAGGTCACACCGTTCTTGCGGCAGGTGCGCTCGATGGCGTTGTGCACGACTTCATCATAGGGCTTCCAGTCCCCCATGATCTCGTCGAGCCGGTAGGCGGCAAAGTTTCTTATGAACTGCTGCATCTGGTCTTCGTCCAGTTGGTCTTCGTAAAGATCACGGGCAGCCTCGGCCATCTGGAAGTTGGTGAGCGTGCCGTAGCAGTCGAACGTGATATATTTGGGCCGAAACTGAACCATTGGTTTGATCCTTTGCTGGTGTCCATGGCGTTGTCGTCATTCATCATAGGACAGGCAGTCCGGCGTGGCAGGCCGCAATTGCCCTCGCCAAAGCAGAATCTTTCGTATCTTCCGTCTACTTTGGCAGAGAGTTGCGCGCCCATTTCGCTGACGACGCGCTGGCCCATCGTCGTCGTCAGAGATTTCGTGCCAGCATAAGATGCGGCGAGTGCCGCTCGAGACGGCGAAAGATGTCGCCTGTCTCGTTTTGTCGGGACGATCCTCTCATCAGTCGAGGCTATCATTCTCTGCAAGGAAGCAGGAATCCATGCGATGCAGACGACCCAAATCGACGTCGTGCCGTTCGGCACCCAACATCTCGAAGGCGCGTTGGCGCTCTCACGTCAAGCTGGCTGGCCGCACAGGCTGGCGGATTGGGAAATGGCGCTTGCATTGAGCACAGGCGTCGTTGTGCTGGAGAACGAAAAGGTCGTCGGCACCACGCTCACGACGCGCTACGGGTCAGATTGCGCGACCATCAATATGGTCGTTGTCGATGAAGCCATGCGCGGACGGGGCCTCGGCCGGCGGCTGATGGAGGCGGGCCTCGATGCTGCTCGCGGGTCACCATGCAGACTGGTCGCAACCCAGGAAGGCCTGCCGCTCTATGAAAGGATGGGTTTTCGCGAGGTTGGATCCATCCTGCAACACCAGGGCTTCTGCGCGGCCGTGGACGCGCCGGCAGATGTCGAATGGGCGCAACAGGACGATCTCCCGGAAATCGCGGCCCTCGACCAGGGTGCTTTCGGCGCCGATCGCAACGGGCTGATTTCCTATCTGCAGAATATCGGACGTTTCGCGGTGATCCGGCGCGGCGGGCATGTGGCGGGGTTCTCAGCGTCGCGTTCCTTCGGACGCGGTGAGGTCATCGGTCCCGTGGTGGCGGAGAATGCCGAGGATGCCGGCAAACTGATCCTTTTCCCGATGGCGGGCCAACGCCACGCATTTCTTCGCGTCGATACAACCAGCGCTTCAGGCCTGTCGTCCTGGCTTGTCGAGCGAGGGCTTGTCCATGTCGGCGGCGGCACGGCGATGCAGCGCGGCGGCCAGCCAGGGAAACCGTCGCCCGCCAAGACTTTTGCACTGGCCAATCAGGCTTTCGGCTGAACGGAGACAAAGATGCTCAGCAATTCTCTCATAGAACTTGATCGCGCCCATCTCGTTCATCCGGTCGCCTCCTATCGCGGCCATGAAAAACTCGGTGTGCGGGTCTTGGCATCCGCCTCCGGCGCGACCGTGACCGATGCGACCGGCCGCCAGCTGGTTGACGGTTTTGCCGGCCTCTGGTGCGTGAATGCGGGCTACGGCCACGAAAGCATCGTCGAGGCCGCCGCCCGGCAGATGCGGGAGCTTCCCTATGCAACCGCCTATTTCGGCCTCGGTTCGGAACCGGCCATCCGGCTGGCCGCCGAACTAGCCGAACGTGCGCCGGGCGATCTCAACCACGTCTATTTCACCCTTGGCGGTTCGGATGCGATAGACAGCACCGTCCGTTTCATTCGCTATTACCATCATGCCAAGGGAACGCCTCGGAAGGACCAGTTCATTTCGCTCGATCAGGGTTATCACGGCTCCTCGACGGTCGGCGCCGGATTGACCGCGCTGCCGGCTTTTCATGCCGGCTTCGGTATCCCATTCGATTGGCAGCATAAGATCCCCTCGCATTACACGTATCGCAATCCGGTCGGAAACGATCCGCAGGCGATCATTGCCGCGTCAAAAGACGCGCTTCGAAGGAAGGTCGTGGAAATCGGCGCTGATCGTGTCGCAGCATTCTATGCCGAACCGATCCAGGGATCCGGCGGTGTGTTGGTGCCGCCGAAGGGTTGGATGAAAGCGATGCGCGATCTCTGCCGCGAGCTCGACATTCTATTCATCGCCGATGAAGTCATAACCGCGTTCGGCCGAACGGGCCCGCTCTTCGCCTGCACCGAGGACGATATCGTGCCGGATTTCCTGACTGTGGCCAAGGGCCTGACATCGGGCTACGTGCCGATGGGTGCAGTCTTCATGACCGATCATATCTACAACACGATTGCCGACAGCGCGGGCGCGTCCGCGGTTGGACATGGCTACACCTATTCAGCTCATCCCGTGAGTGCAGCAGTCGGCCTCGAAGTTCTCCGGCTTTATGAGGGCGGTCTGCTGGAGAATGGCCGAAGGGCCGGTGCGCGGCTGATGGAGGGCCTGAGCGGTCTCGCTGATCATCCGCTGGTGGGCGATATCAGGGGCCGCGGTATGCTGGCGGCGATAGAACTCGTTGTCGACAAGGAAAAGAAGACGCCCTTTCCGCAGGCGGCGGAACCAGCGCGCCGGATTTTCGACCGGGCCTGGGAGAATGGTGTGGTTATCCGGGCCTTTGCCAATGGCGCTCTGGGCTATGCCCCGCCGCTTTGCTGCACCGACAGCGATATCGACGCGATCGTCGATCGGACGCTGAAGACTCTCAACCAGACGCTCGAAGACAAAGACGTGCGGACGGCTCTGGCATGACGACGGCGAAGGAGAGCGGGCGCGATGTACCGCTTTCCTCCCAAATTCGGAATTTTCTGCCGCGACGCTTCGCATATTCAGCGACTCCGACATGACAATATTGCGAAACTAACGGGAAGAGCAGGCGGAAATTCGGCATAGACCGACCTGCTCGGAACCCGGCGAAACCGGCGGCAACAAGCCCGGACGCCAAAACAATCGAGATCAACAAAAGGGGAATGCCATGACCGACTCCAAGATTAGCAACTGGACCAGCACCGACAACGCCATGGTCGAAACCGCCATCCGCCGCGGCGCCACGCGCCGCGAGCTCTTGCAGATGCTGTTGGCTAGTGGCGTGGCCACGGCTGCCGGCGGCATGCTCGGTCGGGCAACGAATGCGGTCGCTGCCACGCCTGTTTCTGGCGGCGCCCTGAAAGCTGCCGGCTGGTCGTCGTCGACGGCAGATACGCTCGATCCCGCCAAGGCATCGCTGTCCACCGACTATGTGCGCTGCTGCGCCTTCTACAACCGCTTGACCTATATCGGCCAGGACGGCGCGCCGCGCATGGAACTCGCCGAATCCATCGAAAGCAAGGATGCCCAGGTTTGGACCGTCAAGCTGCGCAGTGGCGTAACCTTCCACGATGGCAAGCCGCTCACAGCCGATGACGTGGTCTTCTCGCTGAAGCGTCACCTTGATCCCGCCGTGGGTTCGAAAGTGGCCAAAATCGCCAAGCAGATGACCGGCTTCAAGGCTGTGGACAAGCAGACGGTCGAGATCACGCTCGCCAGCCCGAATGGGGACCTGCCCACGATCCTCGGCATGCATCACTTCATGATCGTCGCCGACGGCACGACGGACTTTTCCAAGGCGAACGGTACCGGCGCCTTCGTGCGCGAGGTCTTCGAACCCGGCGTTCGCTCGGTCGGGTTGAAGAACAAGAACTATTGGAAGCCCAACGGCCCGAATATCGACTCGTTCGAATTCTTCGCGATCAGCGAGGACAACGCCCGCATCAACGCGCTGCTGTCCGGCGATATCCACCTCGCGGCGGCGATCAATCCGCGCTCGGTGCGCCTCATCGATGGCAAGGAGGGCTTCGTTCTCGCCAAGACGACCGCTGGCAATTACACCAACCTGAATATACGCATGGATATGGCTCCCGGCGACAAGAAGGGTTTCGCCGAGGGCATGAAATACCTGATCAACCGCGAGCAGATCCAAAAATCGGCACTGCGGGGCTTCGCCGAAATTGGCAATGACCAGCCGGTATCGCCAGCCAACTTCTACCACAATGCCGACCTGAAGCCGAAAGCGTTCGATCCGGAAAAAGCAAAATTCCATTTTGAAAAGGCCGGCCTTCTCGGCCAATCGATCCCCGTGATCGCGTCGGACGCCGCCAACTCGGCGATCGACATGGCAATGATCGTCCAGGCAGCCGGTGCCGAAATCGGTATGACGTTCGACGTACAGCGCGTGCCATCCGACGGCTACTGGGACAATTACTGGCTCAAGGCGCCAATCCACTTCGGCAATATCAACCCGCGCCCGACGCCGGATATCCTGTTCTCGCTCCTCTACGCATCCGATGCGCCGTGGAACGAGAGCCAGTACAAGTCCGAAAAGTTCGACCGCATGCTGCTCGAGGCGCGCGGATCGCTCGACCAGGCGAAGCGCCGGGAAATCTATAACGAGATGCAGGTCATGGTTTCCGAGGAAGCCGGCACGATCATCCCCGCCTATCTCACCAACGTCGATGCGATATCGGCCAAGCTCAAGGGTCTGGAACCCAACCCGCTAGGCGGCATGATGGGCTATTCCTTCGCGGAATATGTCTGGCTCGAAGCCTGACAACGCACGCGACCGGGAGCAGATTTGTTCCCGGTCATCCTCCCCTTTCGTGATAAACTGTCGGCCTCGGGTTGACGGGGAGCATGCACATGAAGAATCCGGTCCTGTCCCTCATTGCGAGCAGGCTGCTCATCGCCGTTATCACCTTGATCATCGTGTCGTTTGCCGTCTTTTTCGCCACGACGATGCTTCCAGGCGACACGGCCTCCATCCTGCTCGGTCAGGCGGCCACGCCGGAAGCCGTTGCAGGCCTTCGCAAGGCCATGCATCTTGACGACCCGGCAATCTTGCGCTTTCTCCGCTGGCTGTCCGGACTTCTGGTTGGCGATCTCGGCATTTCGTATGCGAACGACATGCCGATTGCAGACCTGATAGCGGGGCGCTTCGTCAACTCGATGAAACTCGCCGGCATCACGGCTCTGTTCGCGGTCCCGTTCGCGCTGACGCTGGGCATTACCTCCGCCATGATGCGCGGCACGCTCTATGACCGGATCGTCACCGTGCTCACGATAGGCGTGATTTCCGTACCGGAATTCATGATCGCGACGTCGGCGGTGCTTTTCTTTGCGGTCTATCTGCAGTGGCTGCCGGCGATCTCTTTTGCCAACGAAGCACACACATTAACCGATATGCTGCGGGTCTATGCCATGCCGGTTATCACGCTGACCTTCGGCGTTTCGGCGCAGATGATCCGCATGACACGGGCTGCCGTCGTCGAAACGTTGAACACGCCCTATGCCGAAATGGCGCTGCTGAAAGGGGCATCACGCAGCCGCATCGTGTTGAAACACGCGCTGCCCAATGCGCTTGGCCCCATCGTCAATGCGGTCGCGCTCTCTTTGTCCTATCTCCTGGGCGGTGTGATCATCGTCGAAACGATCTTTAACTACCCCGGCATCGCCAAGCTCATGGTTGATGCCGTCGCGACCCGCGACCTGCCCCTTATTCAAACCTGCGCGATGATCTTTTGTGTCGGTTACCTGATCCTGATTACCGCCGCCGATATCATTGCCATTCTTGCCAATCCGAGGCTGCGATGACCACTGTCGAAACCCATAATCCAAAAGACCGCAAGTTCGGCTATCGCGTGAACCCTGTTGGCGTGCTCGGTTTCGCCATCATCCTGTTTTGGGCCATGGTTGCCATTTTTGCGCCTTGGCTTATCCCCTATCCGGTCGGCGAGATCGTCGATTTCGACTATTTCGGACCGATGAGCCAGCAGTTCTGGTTGGGCTCCGACTATCTCGGTCGCGACATGCTCTCGCGCATCCTGATGGGCGCCCGCTATACAGTGGGCATCTCGCTGGTGGCCGTGGCGATCGCATGTTTCTCGGGCATTGTACTCGGAATGATCGCAGCGGTTTCCGGGGGCTGGATCGACACTGTGCTAAGCCGCTTTCTCGACGCAATGAACTCGATTCCAAGCAAGCTTTTTGGCCTGGTGGTGGTGGCAGCAGTCGGATCGTCCGTTCCCGTTCTGATCCTGACGCTTGCGGTGATCTATACGCCCGGTTCATTCCGGTTCGCGCGCGCCCTTGCCGTCAACATCAACACGATGGATTTCATCACCGTCGCCCGCGCCCGCGGCGAGGGCACACTCTATTTGGTCACCTCCGAAATTCTGCCGAATATCATCGGGCCGGTGCTGGCCGATCTCGGCCTGCGCTTTGTTTTCATCGTGCTTCTTCTGTCCGGCCTTTCCTTCCTGGGTCTCGGCGTGCAGCCACCCTATGCGGATTGGGGTGCATTGGTGCGCGAGAATATCGGTGGTCTGCCCTTCGGAGCGCCAGCTGTGATCTTTCCGTCGATTGCAATCGCGACGCTTACCGTGAGCGTCAATCTGCTGATCGACAATCTCCCGCAGAAAATCCGCGATCGGAGCGAATGATGGCCAATCTCGTCGAAATTCGTGATCTGAAGGTCGAGGCCAAGACTGATGCGGGCCGTATCGTCGAAATCATTCGCGGCGTGAGCTTCGACGTTGCAGAAGGCGAGATCGTCGCCCTGATCGGCGAAAGCGGTTCGGGAAAGACGACGATCGCGCTGACCTTGATGGGTCACGCACGGCCAGGCTGTCGCATCAGCGGCGGCACGGTGATGCTGGATGGCAAGGATATGGCGAGACTGCCTGAGCGTAAGCGTGCCGGCATTCGCGGCAATGACGTGGCCTATGTGCCGCAGAGCGCAGCCGCCGCCTTCAATCCCGCCCAGACGATTATGGAGCAGGTGATCGAAGTTACCCGCATCCATGACCTGATGCCGCCCGAGCAGGCGCGCAGCCGTGCGGTCGAACTGTTCAAGGCGCTCTCGCTTCCCAATCCCGAAACGATCGGCGCCCGCTATCCGCATCAGGTCTCCGGCGGTCAGTTGCAGCGCCTGTCGGCGGCGATGGCACTGATCGGCGACCCCAAACTTGTCATTTTCGACGAGCCGACGACCGCGCTGGATGTGACGACTCAGATCGAAGTGCTTCGCGCCTTCAAATCGGTAATGCGCGCGGGCCGCATCTCCGGCGTCTATGTTTCGCATGATCTCGCCGTGGTGGCGCAGATCGCCGACCGTATCGTCGTATTGAAGGGCGGCGAGATTCAGGAGATCGGCAAGACCGGGCAGATACTGGCGTCACCCCAGCACCCCTACACGAAGCAACTGCTGGGTGCGTTCAAACCGGAAGCACGCGTTCAGACCATTGTCGAACCGCAGCTAAGCAATGCAATCCTCAAGGTTCAGAACCTGGTAGCGGGCTATGGGCCCATCCAGGCCGACGGTACGCCGATGATCCAGGCGTTGCGCTCGGTCAGCGTCGAGGTGGAGAGGGGCCGCAACCTTGGCATTATCGGTGAATCCGGCTGCGGGAAATCGACTCTCGCACGCACAATCGCCGGCATCATTCCGGCTGCCGGAGGCAAGATCACATTCAACGGACAGACGCTGGCGCCAGCCGCGAAGGCACGCACGCGCGATCAACTTCGCGAGCTGCAGATCGTCTTCCAATACGCCGACACCGCGCTCAATCCTGCTAAATCGGTCGGCGATATTCTGGGAAGACCACTTACCTTCTATCACGGCATGGCCGCAGACAGGCGCGAAAAGCGCATTGACGAACTCCTGGACATGGTTCGCCTGCCGAGGGCTCTCAAGCACCGACGTCCGTCCGAGTTGTCGGGGGGACAGAAGCAACGCGTCAACTTTGCGCGCGCGCTCGCCGCCGAACCCAAGCTCATTCTCTGTGACGAGGTCACATCCGCGCTCGACACCGTGGTCGCCGCGGCCGTGATCGACCTGCTCAAGGAATTGCAGCGGGAACTTTCGCTTTCCTACATCTTCATAAGCCACGATCTGTCGGTCGTCGAAGCGATTTGTGACGAGGTCGCGGTCATGTATGCGGGGGAAAAGATCGAACAACTTCCGCCATCGGCAATGGGCAGCGGCGCGAGCCATCCGTATTCGCAACTGCTCTTTTCGTCTGTTCCGAAACTTGACCCAACTTGGTTGGATCGCCTCGAACAGGATCCGGCTCTCGTGCGCGCTTATTCCGGACGATGATGGCTATTTCTCAGTTCACATCGGGAACAGGTTGGTCAAAGGCAAGTGAGATTTGACGATCGGCGATTTCAGCACCACGAAGCTGAAATATTTGTCGATGCCGATGTCCAAGTCCGTGAGGCGCTCCATGATCTCCTGATACTCCGCGATGCCACTGGTCACGAATTTGATCAG
This sequence comes from Rhizobium sp. TH2, assembly GCF_024707525.1. Taxonomy (NCBI): domain Bacteria; kingdom Pseudomonadati; phylum Pseudomonadota; class Alphaproteobacteria; order Hyphomicrobiales; family Rhizobiaceae; genus Rhizobium; species Rhizobium sp. TH2. Next base: position 49,058 of record NZ_CP062232.1, read on the forward strand.
ATAATCATAACCGCCGGAGATCAGATGGCATTCGATGACCGAGTCGATCTTCTCGATGGTGGCGAGGAACCGGGCAAAGTCGATCTGCCGGTGGTTCTTCAGCGTGACCTCAGTGAAGACCGTGATGGTCTGCCCAAGCTTCGCTGTGTTGATATGTGCAGAGTAGCCGTCGATATAACCTTCGGACTGCAGCTTCTTCATCCGCATTAGGCACGGACTGGGCGACAGATGGACAAGTTCGGCAAGCTCCACATTGGTGATCCGGCCGTTCTTCTGCAATTCGTAGAGAATCTTTATGTCGATCCGATCAAGCTTCATGCGGCCTCCCCCGGCCCTTGTCGGCCAGCTATGCCAGCAGATTATGCCGGCGATCTCCAGGAAGCATAACACATATGTCGCGGTTGTACATTTTTGTTCGAAATATCCCAGTCAGCATAAATAGTTGCAACACTCATCAACTGCAGAAGAAAATTCTGCTTGCGCCGAAACTGCAGCAACGCTTCTAGCGGGTCTCGAGTAGAATAAGTGTGCTGCTGCACCGGAGATGATCAATGCCCGCGCCACTCGTTCGAATCGAAACCATGGCTCCTCAGCCCGAAATTGCTGATGTGGTCGTCATCGGGGGCGGGATTGTCGGCGTTTTCGCGGCTTATTACCTTGTTCGCCGCGGCCTCAAGGTGGTTCTTGTGGAGAAGGGCCTTATTGGCGCGGAACAATCGAGCCGGAACTGGGGCTGGTGCCGTCAGCAGAACCGCGATGCCCGCGAACTGCCGATCGCGACCAAGAGCCTCGACCTGTGGGATCAGTTCGCTGCCGACACGGGCGAAGACACTGGCTTCCGGCGTTGTGGTCTCCTATACCTTTCCAACAATGAAGACGAGCTTGCGGGCTGGGCGCGCTGGCGCGATTTTGCCCGGACGGTGGGCGTGACAACCCACATGCTGTCTGCTGAAGAAGCGACCGAGCGCGGCAAAGCCACTAGCAAGCAGTGGAAAGGCGGTGTCTACTCGCCCTCCGACGGCACGGCCGACCCGTCAAAGGCGGCCCCTGCTGTGGCCCGCGCGATCATCAGCGCTGGCGGCGTCATTGTCCAGAACTGCGCTGCCCGTGGCATTGAGACGAGCGGTGGCCGGCTGTCGGCGGTTGTGACCGAAAAAGGCACTATCCGGACCAAACTCGCCGTTCTGGCAGGAGGCGCATGGGCCTCTTCATTCTGCAACAATCTCGGTGTGCGATTCCCGCAGGCCTCGGTGCGCTCCTCGATCCTGTCGGTGGAACCTGGTATCGAGGGCCTGCCTGATGCGCTCCACACGGCTGAGGTCTCCGTGACGCGACGCGCCGACGGCGGTCACACGCTAGCGATCAGCGGTCGCGCCCGGGTCGATGTCACGCCGCAGCAGATCCGGTTTGCCCGATATTTCGTGCCGATGTTTGCCCGCCGCTGGCGGAACCTCGCGCCGGGTGGGCTTGAAGGGTGGCGCTCGGGACACGAGTCGCTTGCACGCTGGCAACTCGACGAGCAGACACCTATGGAGCGCATGCGCGTTCTTGATCCTCTCGTTGATGAAAGTGCCGTCGCCGAAATACTCCGCCGGGCGCGGCAGTTGTTACCCCAGCTGGCGAAGGCCAAAGTCGCGGCGAAGTGGGCTGGCTACGTAGACAGCACGCCCGATGGCGTACCCGCGATCGGTGAGATCCCGAATATTCCGGGTCTCATCCTGGCGGCAGGTTTTAGTGGGCACGGCTTCGGCATCGGACCGGGTACCGGCCATCTGATCGCCGATCTGATGACGGGCAGAACTCCGATTGTCGATTCCCTTCCCTATCGGCCGGAGCGGCTGGTCGCTTCAGCCTGGGGGAAGGTCGCCGACTTCTAAAGCGAACTCGTGCCGAGCTGTCATGGGCATCGCCCGGCAACGTGCCGTTGAAGCGATTCAATGCCGTTCGAGGTACCCTTGCCGTCAGTTTCGCTAGGTATAGTAAACGGCTGCGGGCGGGAAATATCCAGCGAAGGCCCCGTCATCCAACACGTAGGTCTATATGCGATCTGTGTCAGTCTTGCATTTCGCGAGGGCCGGCACGATGGTCACCATGTAATTGTTCGAAGGCGAGCTGAAACCGCGCTCATCGTGCTGCCGCTGATGTTGTTTCACCTCATCCAGTTGTCGGTGCTGGCCGTGGTTTCTCAGCGCGGTGTCATGCGCTCACAGGCAAACTAGGCTTTGCCACGCCCGTCGTAGCGACTCCGGCACTTGCGATGCCGCGTACAAGACTACGCCTGCAATAGGTGTGGCCGATAGAGCCACGCCGGATATCGCGCGCGCTTCCATATCCGAAATGACCAAATCGGGAATGATATTGACGGGCCGCCCGCCCGTAATGTTGCCGATTTGCAAATGAGGAATACGGGGATTCGAATTTGCGGTCCAGTCTGCTGCTTCGAAGAGCGTCGGCCGTGCGCAGGGCTGCAAGCAGAACGCAAGCGAAGGCGTGAACCGCGTTTTTCCCTTGGTCGGGCCGTGACGAATGGCCGTCCGAGATGTCTAGGCATCCGTCGGTGTCTAGCTCTTGCTCAATGCATCGCAATCACATGGTGGCTGGCAAAAGCGGTATCGAACATCGATCCGAATCTCGAAATCACATGCACCCTAGAAAAGAAGATGCCCCCGGTCTGTCACATCAAGTCGAAAATTTGGGCCCGGTGGCCATCGCACCCTAGCGGGGCGGCATGCGAGTGGCGCCATCCAGCCGGATCACTTCGCCATTCAGATAGTTGTTTTCGATCGCAAACCGGACCGCATCGGCGAATTCCGCCGGATCGCCGAGCCGGGACGGATAGGGAATGACGGCGACGAGGCTTTCCTGCGCCTCCTGCGGCAGCGAATGGAGCAGCGGCGTGAGGAAGATGCCGGGAGCAATCGTGTTGACGCGGATACCGAAACGCGCGAATTCTCGCGCGACCGGCAGCGCCATGGAGACGATCCCGCCCTTGGACGCCGCATAGGCTGCCTGGCCGACTTGCCCCTCGAAGGCTGCGATCGACGCGGTGTTGACGATCACGCCACGTGACTGGTCCTCGCGTTCCGGCGCCTCGGCCATGCGCGCCGCCGCAAGCCGCATCATGTTGAACGTGCCGATCAGGTTGACCCGGATAACGCGCTCGAAATCTGCGAGCGGCATCGGGCCGTTTCTTGAGAGCACGCGGCCCGAAGTGCCGATGCCGGCGCAATTCACTAGGATCCGGAGCCCGTCCGGCGCGTTGGCTGCTTCATTCACGACTTTTGCCGCATCGTCTTCCGAGGTTACGTCGCCGGCAACCGCAATGCCGCCGATCTCCGCCGCAACCGCCTCTGCGGCCGCAAGGTCGCGATCGAAGACATGCACCCGCGCGCCGAGCACGGCTAGCAGCCGGGCGGTCGCAGCTCCGAGGCCGGAGCCCGCCCCGGTGACGATGGCGCTCGATCCTGCGATCTTCATGCTGCGACCTCCTTGCTGGCCAGGATGACATCGGGCGCGCCGGCATGGAGCGCCTCGATCAGATCAGCGCGATGAGCCCGCACCGCGCGTTGATTGAGCGAGCCCTTGTCGGTGATCTCACCCTTGTCGAGCCGCGGCGGTTCGCGCAGAAGCATCAGGCGCATCACGCGTGTCGATGATCCGCTCGCGCGGCGCTGGTGTTCGGCAAGCCGCGCGGCCAGAAGTGTCCTTACTCCGGGATGGGACAGCACATCCGTGTCCGAGATCTCGTCCCCGGCGTCGATGGCATCGCGCAGCGCCTTGACGACAGGTATCGCGAGTGCGCCGAGTTCCGCCCGGTCCTCGCCGGTGATCACGACATCGCGGATCAGCCCGCCGAACTGGTCGACGAGTTCGGCCCTGAGCTTGCCGACCGAAACCCAGGTTCCCGTCTGGAGCTTGAAGTTCTCCGCTGTCCGGCCTTCGAAGTAGAAACCCCCAGTGGGATCGCCGGGGATGGCCAGCCGCACCGCGTCGCCGATCATGTAGAAGCCTTCCTCGTCGAAGGCTTCGGCTGTGAGCTTGGGATCGCGCCAATAGCCGGGCGTGATGTTCGGCCCCTTCAGCCTGAGTTCGTACTTGTCCTCGATGGGCACAAGCTTGAGCGTGATTCCCTGCGCGGGAATGCCAATATTGCCGGGTCTTTCCTGCGGCTCGGTGCAGAACAGCGAGAAGGGTCCGGTTTCGGTCGATCCGAGCCCGGAACTGATCAGCACTTGGCCGCCCGTCACCTGCTCTGAAAGCTCAAGAAGCGCATCCCAGGTGTGCTGGGCCATGCTGGCGCCCGCATACATCAGGATCTTGAGATCGCGGAAAAAGCTGTCGCGCAGCGCCGTGTCCCGGCGCATGGCGTCCACCAGCATCTCGTATCCGGCCGGCACGTTGAAATACCAGCTGGGAGAGACCTCGCGCAGGTTGGCGATGGTCTCGCCGATCAGCGATGGCGTCGGCTTGCCACGATCCAGATAGAATGTGCCGCCGTTGAAGATGACGAGGTTGAATACTTTGTTGCCGCTGGCGGTGTGGTTCCACGGCGCCCAATCGACGATGACGGGCGGCTCGTCGCGGAAGAATGCGTAGCAGTCAGCGACCATTTCCTGGTTGGAGCACAACATCCGCTGGGTCTGCGTCACCGCCTTGGGCGCGCCTGTCGTGCCCGAGGTGAAGAGGAATTTCGCCACCGTATCCGGACCGACGGCGAGGAATGCGCGCTCGACATCGGGACCAGCTTCGGTCTTCAGAAGAGTCTCGAACGCGATCGACATGCGCAGCGTGGGCGAGGGATTGCGAACCGATACCACGGGCAGGTCCACATCGAAGGCAGCCTCGATGGCGGTGCCAAAGGCCAGACCGTCCTCCGTGAAGACGGCACCCGGCGTCATCTGCCGTACTATATCCTTGAGCTTTCCGAAGCCAGGATCAGCCGTCGCATAGGCCGGCGTAACGGCCGCCGAGGGAATGCCGACATGCTGCGCACCGAGTGCCATCAAAGCATGTTCGATCGCGTTCTCCGACAGGATCATCAGTGGCCGCTCGACCGAAAGGCCGAGATCCAGAAGCGCCTGTCCAATACGGCGGATCATGTCGAGCGCCTGGCCGTAGGTAACCTTCCGCCAGCCGCCGTCATCATTGCGCGCCGCCATCCAGACGCGATCCGGATCACTCTCGGCCCAATGCACGAAACGCTCATTGATGCAACGCGGATAGGGCCCGAGTGCGTCCTGCCGCCATACCACGATGGTACCGTCGGGACGGCGTTCCCATTCAAGCCGTGGCGACCAGAGCTTGACCTCCTGAATACGTCTCTCCGTCATGACTCCTCCAGAGCACGCAAGTTACGTTATCGATCGGCTTGAACACCGAGCTGAAAATTTGTTTACAAGGAAACAATCTCCGTGTAAACAATCGTCGTGAAAGCAAAAGCAAGAAACTGACAATTTGGAGAGGCGATCATGAGTGAAGGCGCGGCACCGAATTTCGTAACCTATGAGCTCGTGGGCGAGATTGCCCATGTCGGCCTCAACCGGCCGGAGAAGCGGAATGCGATCAGCGACACCTTCGTCGAGGCCATTGCCCAAGCTGTGGCGCGCGCCGAGCGTGAGGCGAAAGCGGCAGTGCTCTTCGGTCATGGCAAGCATTTCTGCGCCGGTCTTGACCTCGGCGAGCACGTGAAGAAATCGGCCATCGAAGGCGTGCGCGGTTCGCGCCGCTGGCATGCGGTCTTCTCCAGTATTGAACATGGCACCATCCCTTGGATCTCGGCGCTGCATGGCGCTGTTGTCGGCGGCGGGCTCGAACTTGCCGCGTCCACTCATATTCGCGTGGCCGACGAAACAGCCTTTTTCGCCCTTCCAGAGGGCCAGCGCGGCATCTTCGTTGGCGGCGGCGGTTCGGTCCGTGTCGCCCGCCTGATGGGTGTCGCCCGCATGACCGACCTCATGCTGACCGGCCGGGTCGTGGCTGCGGGAGAGGCAGAACGCTGGAACCTCGTTCAATACGTGGTGCCGGCGGGTGACGCGCTTAAGAAGGCGCATGAACTGGCCGTCGCGACCTCAACCAATGCGGCTCTCTCCAATTATGCCGTGATCAATGCGCTGCCGCGGATCCAGGACATGGCAAAGGAGGATGGCCTCTTCGTCGAATCCTTCATCTCCTCCTTCACTGCCACCAGCCCGGAGGCGGAAGAGCGACTTACGGCTTTCCTCGAAAAACGAGCCGCCCGCCTTAAGGCGCCGGGCGAGATCTGAGGGTCGGGATATGGACGCTGCGGTACGCCATCTCGATCAGGTGAAACTCGGCCCGCTCGCCGGCTCCGTCGGTTTTTTGCTGCGGCTGGCGCAGTTGCGCGCCTTCGATGACTTCTTTTCCGATCATGGCCCGCAAGGTCTGAAGCCCGGTGAATTCTCCGTTCTCTGGGTCATCGCCCGGAACCCCGGCATCCGTCAGAGCGTGCTCGGCCAGCGGTTGATGATCAAGCGCGCGCACATGACCAAGTTGATTCGCGCCATGGAAGATGCCTCCTTCGTCGCGCGCCGAATACCGGATTCCGACCGCCGCGCCGTGGAACTGACGCTGACGCCGTCAGGCGAGAGCGAAGTCGACAAGGCGAGCGCCCTGTTCTTCGAGTATGAACAGAGAACCGGCGCGCCGCTCGACGACCGGGAGCAGGCGATGCTGGTCGCGCTTCTCAAGAAATATGTCGGACTGGACGAGGAGGCCAGCGGATGAACATCGACGAACTTGTTGCCATCGATTTCCACACCCATGCCGAGGAGCCTTGCGGCTGCCAGCGCGACGACGGCTATCACGAATTTCAGGCCGGCATGGCCAGATATTTCAGGAACCCCGCCGGCGCCCAGGGCATGTTGCCGACGGTCCAGGAGACGGCCGCCTATTATCGCGAGCGGAAGATCGCCTGCGTCATCTTCCCCGTCGATGCCGAACGCGAGACCGGCTTTCGCCGTTACGAGAACGAAGAGGTGGCCAAGATCGCGGCCGAAAATGCCGACATCATGATCCCCTTTGCCTCGATCGACCCGGCCAAAGGCAAGATGGGCGCCCGTGAGGCGCGCCGCCTGGTGCGCGATTTTGGCATCAAGGGTTTCAAGTTTCACCCGACGATGCAGGCCTTCTATCCCAACGACCGCGACGCCTATGTTCTTTACGAGGCCATCGCCGAGGAAGGTGCGATCACGCTCTTCCATACCGGCCAGACCGGCGTCGGCGCCGGCATGCGCGGCGGCATGAACATGCGGCTCAAATATTCCAATCCCATCCATCTCGACGATGTCGCGGCCGAATTCCCGGACATGCCGATCATCCTGGCGCACCCCTCCTTCCCGTGGCAGGAAGAGGCGCTGGCGGTCGCGACACACAAGCCGAATGTCTATATCGACATGTCTGGCTGGTCGCCGAAATATTTCCCGTCAATCCTCATCCAATATGCGAACACGATGCTGAAGCACAAGATGCTGTTCGGCTCCGACTGGCCGGCAATCACGCCGGACCGCTGGCTCAAGGATTTCGAGACGATCGGCATCCGCGACGAGGTCCGCCCGCTCATCCTCAAGGAAAATGCACGGAAGCTGCTGAAACTCTGATCATGCAAACTCTGGGATTTCCGCGTTCTCAGAGGTAATTCATGGCTGCCTGCTTGAAGATAGCAATGGAAGTTGGGTCGTCTTGTTTCGCCGGCAACTAAATTCTAACCTTCGGATCATTGATGATGCGGTGCATAACCTCAATCTGGAGGACTACCACTAATGATCAAGCTCAATCTGGCCCCAGTGCATGTCGGTGGTATCATCGATGATAGGATAGCCGTCTTGAATCTGAACAAGAGCGACGCCGCAAAAATTATTGGCGTCCGCCGCGCGACCCTGTCGGATTTGGTGAATGAACGGAAAGGACTTACAGCGGAAATGGCGATCCGGCTGGAAAAGCCTTTGGCGTGAACGCGGGTTTCAGAAGCTCTGACTTCGTGCCTCTTCGTCTCCTCTCTCACGCAGCACAGTCCCCGTCGGGAGCAGATCGCCGCCGGTCTTTCGCCTGACCAGCCCCCAGAGACCATCCGGAAGCGCCAGTGCAAAGGCGATCGCCACCGCGCCCAGGCCGAACAGATACCAGGCACCATAGTCTCCAAACAGCTCCTGCAGCATGAAGAAGACGACCGCGCCGAGAATCGCCCCTCGAAGGTCTTCAGTCCGCCGACCAGAACCATGAACAGCATGAACACGGTCCACTGCACTCCGAAATTGGTGCTCGGCAGGAAGGTGATGGCGCTTGCGAGCCAAACGGTGCCGGCGAGCGCCGAGCCAAAGGCGGCGACGACGTAGATGATCTGCTTCGTGCGAGTTATGTCGATGCCGACGGAGCGGGCAGCGTCCTCGTCGTCACGGATTGCCTGCGCGGCGCTGCCCGTCCGGCTGCGCAGCAGCCAGAAGGTCAGGACAAGGAAGTCCGCCATGGCACCAAGGCCGAGCCAGTAGGTCATGTTCCGTCGGAATTCGGGATCGTAGACATTGAGCGCAATCAGCGAATTGCCGGTATCGCCCTGCACCAAGGGATCGAACATGACGATAATGCGCAACACCTCCGCCAGCACCCAGGTGGCGATGGCGAATTCGCCGTCGCGGAGTTTCAGCACATAGAAGGAAAGCGGAATGGCGATGAGACCCGCCCCGATGGCACCGGCAATCAGCGCGATCCACGGGTTCATGCCAGCCTCGACGAAGCGCAAAGTGAGATAGGCGCCGGCGCCGAAATAGCCTTGTTGCCCGACGGATACCAGGCCGGCAAAGCCCGCCAGCAGATTCCACACTACGGCGAGAATGACATAGACCCAGAGCGTGGTCAGCTTGTCGACTGCGGTTGCCGGCAGAAGGAGCGGCGCGACCAGCAGCAGGACGAGCAGGACGGCGGAAAGAAGGACAGTCGTCTTGCCCACGCGATTCCAGCGCTCGAACATGAACCGTTGCGACGATTTCAGGTTACCAAGCATCAGCGGCCTCCTGTCAGAATTGCACGAAAGCCGGAGAGATTGACGCCCTGAAATCGCAGCGCGAGAACCGCGAGGAACACCAGATGTCCGGCCAGCTGGAAGAGCTGCGGCGAGACGATTGCGCCGAGGCTCTGGGCAATTCCGAGCACGATGCCGCCGATCAACGTGCCCCAGAGCGAGCCGATGCCACCGATCACCACCGCCTCGAAGGCGAAGATCAACTGCGCCGGTCCGGCATAGGGACTGATCAGCGAACGCATGGCGAGCGCCGCCCCGGCAAGCCCCGCCAGCGCCACCGCGATCGCAACCGCGGCGCGCTGGATACGCTTGGCCTCGATGCCGGAAAGCTCCGCCGCCTCGAGGTCGGAGGACGTGGCGCGGATCGCGCGGCCGAGCCTGGTGTAGCTCAGAACCAGCTGCAGCACGGCGAGCAGCAGGACCGCTGCGGCGAAGGTCAGGACGGGAAGCTTGCCGACCGTGAGGCCGAAGGGAAGATTCCAGGAGGACCAGGAGAGGTTGCCGATATAGTTTCCGAGCGATTTCGCATCGGATGAGAAGGCGCCATAGATCCCATTCTGGAGCACGGCGCCGAGCCCGAATGTGGTGAGCAGGGGCAACAGGAAGCCGCCGCGCATGGTGCGGGCGAAGAGCAATGCCTGGAGTAGATAGCCCAGCACCGCCAGCACCGGCACCATGATCAGGATCGCGTAGCCGACCGGCATCTGGAAGCGCTCGACGAGAAGCAGCACGACATATGCGCCGAGCACGGCAAGGTCGCCATGAGCCAGGTTGATGAAGCGGATGACGCCGAACATCAGCGAGAGGCCGGCGGCGAGAATGGCATAGTAGCCACCGAGCAGAATTCCTTGAACAAGCGCGTCGAGCATCAATGTACCTCCGCGCCGGCGATGGTCACCAGCCCGAAATAGGCGCTGGTGATCTGGTCATGGCTGAGTTCGGCCGCCCTGCCTTCGAGCACGACACGCCCTTCCAGAAGGCAGATGATGCGGTCGGCGAAGGCAGTTGCCCGCACCAGGTCCTGTTCGACGATGACCATCGTGGTCTCACCTTCCTTCTTCAGCGCTTCCAGCGATCCATAGAGCCCACCGACCGCGATCGGCGAAAGCCCGAGCGACACTTCGTCAAGCAGGACGACATCCGGACTCGTCATCAGCGCACGGCCGATGGCGACGGCCTGGCGCTGGCCGCCCGAGAGATTGCCGGCAAGGGAATTGAGGATCTGGCGGAGTGACGGCAATACGGACAACACCCGTTCGAGGTTCCAGCGACCTTTGCGGCCATTCTCGCCGGCGACCTGCAGGTTTTCGCGAACCGTCATGTCGAGAAAGAGCCGACGGCCCTCCGGCACCATGGCGAGCCCGGCCGCCACGCGCTTCGCCGGCGACCAGACGCTGATATCGGTCCCGCCCAGCCGGATACGCCCCGTCATGTTGGTGTGAACGCCGGTAATGGAGCGGAACAGTGTCGTCTTGCCGGCTCCATTCGCGCCGATAATGGCGAGCACCTCGCCCTTCTTCACGTTCAACGACACGTCCCTGACGGCCGTCAGCAGGCCGTGCCGCGCCACCACGTTTTCGACCTCCAACATTATTGTACTCCCCCGAGATAGGCGCCGACCACCGCCCGATCCGCCATGACCGCGCGCGGGTCTCCTTCCGCGATCACTTGACCGGCATTCATGCAGATCAACCGGTCGATCACCTTGAGCAGTGCGTGCAGGATGTGTTCGATCCAGACAATGGTGATGCCCGATGACTTGAGGCCCGAAATCAGCGAGACAAGGATGCCGAGTTCCGCCTCGGTCAGGCCACCGCCGATTTCGTCGAGCAGCAGCACCTTCGGCCCGGTCGCAAGCGCGCGGGCAAGCTCAAGCCGCTTGCGGTCGAGCAGGCCGAGCGTCGCGGCGGGCCGGTTGGCAAACTGCAGCAGCCCGCTCCGCTCGAGTGCTTCGGCTGCGAGATTTCCCGCCTCCTCCCCGACACGCCCGGAGCCATGCTGGGCAGCCACAAGCGCGTTTTCGAACACGCTCATGCCGAGAAAGGGACGCGGCACCTGATGGGTCCGTCCGATGCCGGCGCGGCAGCGGCTCGCGGCATCCGCCTTGGTCACGTCGGCGCCGGAGAACATCACCGTGCCGGATGACGGCACGAGCGACCCTGCAACGACGGAGAACAAGGTCGTCTTGCCGGCGCCATTGGGCCCGACAATCCCCAGTGCCTCCCCTTCCGAAAGCGTGAAACTCACGTCCTTCAGCACCGGGAACGAGCCGAAAGTCTTGTTGATGCCGCTGCCTGAAAGAATTTCCGCCATATTTCCCTCCGAAGGCGGGCGCCGCATGCGACACCCGCCCGTTGTCAATCAGCCAAGCGTGTAGGGCTTGAGCGGCGCGGTGATCGGCACGCGGTCGATCAGAAAATTGGACGTCACTTCGAGCTTGAACGGGAACTTGCCGCTCTCGTCCTTCAGCCATTGCGTGCCGACGAGCCCGGTCGCGGCCATGCTGGGCGCGGGACCGTTGGTGAAATCGACCACGCCGGTGGCGGTTTCGACATTCAGCGTCGAGATAGCCTGGGCCACCGCCGCCTTGTCCTTGGGATTGCCGGATGCCTTCAGCGCCGCGATCGTCGCATCGAACAGCGCCATCTGGGCGCCGACCTGCTGGCTCCAGGGCTTGTCGGTGGCCGCCTCGAAACCATCAGCGAGTTCGGCGCAGGTCTTTCCGGTGACCGGCGAGACGAAGGGAAACGCCTTGTGCCAATAGGCGCCCGATGCCACGCCGTTGCCCAGATCCCCGAGCGCTTCCATTTCGGGCTCGAACAGCCCGGCCTTGGCGACCTGCACGATCTTGATCTGTTGCGCCAAACCCTTCTGCGCCGCCTGGCGCCAGAAAACGGGGAAATCGGGCGGGAACGGAAAGGTGTTAAAAATCTCGATGCCCGCATCCTCCAGCGTGGCGATCTGTGCCGAGAAGTCGGTAACGCCGTTCTCATAGCGTCCGGCGTCGGTCACCTCGAAGCCGGCTTCCTGCAGTGCAGGGATCATCACGCCTCGGATCGCGTTGCCATCGGCGTCGTTCGGCAGCAACAGGCCGACCTTCTTGTTGGTCTCGACCTTCGACCATTGGTCGGCATAGAGCGCCGCAAAATCGTTCGCACCGAAGGAGAAGTGAAAGGTCCACTTGTAGGGCGACGGTTCGCCCGGCTTGGCGCCGCGTCCATAATAGATCGCCTCCCAGGGGGCAACTGTCGAGAGGCAGGGCGTGCCGGCGGCCTCGCAGGTATCGGCGACGGGATTGACCGTCTCCGGCGTCGAGGATGTCATCATGATATCGACACCGTCGGAGGAAATGAGCTCCTTCGACACCTTCGAGGCGTTCACCGGATCGGACTGCGTGTCCTTGAGGATGAAGTTGACGGCATATTTCTTGCCGCCGACCTCGATCCCATCCTTCAGCGCCTCATTGACCAGGCCGAGCACATATTCGTCCGCCTCCGAGAACGCGCTGAGCGGCCCGGAGCGCGCATTGACCCAGCCGATATTGATCGTCTCGCCACCCGAAGCGAAAGCCTTGCGGATGGTCGCCGGCATGGCGAATGCGGCAGCGGCGCCTCCCGCGACGCTGCCCGTGGCGCGCAGCAGACCGCGGCGCGTGATATCGAAATGCTTGCCCATATTGTCCTCCCAGACCAAGAGCTTTGAAAAATTCGTCAGACAGCGACCCGTCGCTCCATGCCGGATCGCAGATGGTTGCGAAGAAAGCCGCCGGCTTCCTCGATCGACTGCATGCCCTCGTCGAGCATCGGCGCGAAGAGCTGCCAGGAATGCACCATGCCGTCGAAGATCTTGAGTTCGGTGGACACGCCTGCGGCCCTGAGCCTCTCGACAACGGTCACGGAATCGTCGCGCAGGATTTCCCAGGACCCGACCTGGACGAGCGTCGGCGGCAGGCCGGTGAAATCGCTGTAGAAGGGCGTGACCAGTTCGGACTTGCGGTCCCCGGTGCCGACATAGACAATATTGAAGAGCGCCATGAGTTGCGGTGTGAGCAGCGGCGCGTCGGTCACGGAATGATGGGAGTCGCCCACACTTGCGAGATCAAGCGCAGGTGACATCAGCACCAGCGCGCCGGGCTGCGGCAGACCTTCCTTCTTCGCCCGGACGGCGACCGAAAGCGCGAGATTGCCCCCGGCACTGTCTCCGGTCAGCGCGATCGCTGCCGGATCATAGCCCTGCGCCAATGCCCATTTGTAGACGGCGAGTGCATCGTCGTGTGCGGCCGGCGCTGGGTCCTCGGGCGCCAGCCGGTAATCTGCGGCAATCACCGCGGCACCCGACGTGCGGGCGAGATTGGTGGCGATCACCCGATGCGATCGGCCGGAGCCGAAGAAGAAGCCGCCGCCGTGATAGTAGATGACCAGCCTGTGCTCGTCGGTCTCATTCCGGCGGATCAGGTCGCCGCCGCAGGGCCCGGCCGAAACCCGTTCGATCATCGAACCGTCGGCGATCGGCGTCTGCGCATTGATGCCCTCGAACCACGCCCGCATCACGTCAGGCGTGGCGTTCTCGGGCGGTGGGTTCTGCGCACTGATATCGAGAATGAAATCGAGTTGTTCTTTCGACATGGTTTCCTCCCTGAAATTCCGGATGGGGAAGGGCCGGCGCGGCCCTCCACCCCGACTACTGTATGCGTACGATCGGCTTGATGGTCTTGCCGCTTTCCGAATCGTGTATCGCCTGGTTGATCTCGTCGAAGTCGTAGAACTTCACCAGCTTGTCGAGCGGGAAGCGGCCCTGGGCATAGAGTTCGACCAGCATCGGAATGAAGGTGTCTGGGTTGGACTCGCCCTCGACGATCCCCATCAGACGGCGGCCGCCGCTCATGAAATGCACTTCGTCGAGATTGATCTCAGTGCCCATGGCGGAGGCGCCGAGAATGCCGCAGGTGCCCATCGGCGCCAGCGCCATCACCGCGCCGCGGATGACGCTCGAAATGCCCGTGGTATCGAGCGCGAAGTTCAGCCCGTAGCCAGTGATCGCCATGATCTCGGCCGTCGCATCAACCTTGCCGGGATTGATCGTGTGGGTGGCGCCGAGCTCGCGGGCCATCGCCAGCCGCTCGTCGTTCATGTCGACGGCGATGATCGTCGTCGCGCCGACGACCTTTGCGGCCATCACGGCGGAAAGCCCGACCGAGCCGGACCCGAATACGGCGAAGGATTTGCCTGCGGAAACCTTGAGCGCGTTCATGACGGCGCCCGCGCCGGTTTGGATGCCGCAGGCCAGCGGTCCGAGCAGTTCGAGCGGCGCCGTGTCCGGCACCTTCACGACATTCACCTCATGGCAGATGGCGTGGGTGGCGAAGGACGACTGGCCGAAGAAGTTGCCGTGGATGCGCTCGGCGCCTAGCGAAAGCGCGCTTGAACCGTCGGTGCGGGCGGCAAAGAAGTTGCGCGGAAAGAATTCGTGGCAATAGCTGACATGATGGTCCTGGCAACTCGGGCAATGACCGCAGGAATTGAAAGTCATGACCACCTTGTCGCCGGCCTTCACCTTCGACACGGCGCGTCCGACCTTCTCGACAACGCCCGCGCCTTCATGGCCGAGCACCACCGGCAGAGGCGTCGGCAGCATGCCGTCGCGGACGACGATATCGGTGTGGCAGACGCCCGTCGCGACGACCTTGACGAGGATTTCATTGTCCCTCGGCTCCTCGATATCGATGGTTTCGAGGCTGAGGTCGGCGCCCTGCTGGCGGGCTATGGCAGCTTTGATCTGCATGGTGGTCTCCGGAATGAAATGTCACGCGGCGGATGCGGGCGCTCAGGCCCGCATCCCGGTCCCTGGGAGTGATCAGAAGGGATAGGGGGTGGCGGCGTCCTTGACGGAAATCCACTTCCAGGTGGTGAATTCCTCGATGTCGGCTGGGCCGCCGATGCGGCTACCGTTGCCGGATTTGCGGGGGCCGCCGAAGGGCGCAAACGGGCCGCCGTTGACGGTCTGGTCGTTGATATGGACCATGCCGACATCGAGTTCGTCGGCAATCCGCATGGCGCGGCCGGTATTGGCCGAGATCACGCCGGCGGCGAGGCCGTAATCGCTGTTGTTCGTCAGCGTGATCGCCTCTTCCTCGGTCCCGAAAGTGGCAATGCAGGCCACCGGGCCGAAGATCTCCTCATCGAAGGCTCGCATGCCGGGCTTGACGCCCGAAAGCACGGTCGCGGCATAATAGCGGCCGTCATGCGTACCGCCGGCGAGCAGTTTTGCGCCCTTGGCCACGGCCTCATCGACAATCGCCTGGATGCTTGCCACCTGTCCATCCGAAATGATCGGGCCGAGCGCCACCTGATTGGTGGAGGGATCGCCCGCGGGAAGGTGGGACGCTTTCACGACCAGCTTGGCTGTCAGCGCATCGGCGATCTTTTCGTCGGCGAGGATCAGCCCCGTCGCCATGCAGATCTGGCCCTGGTGCAGGAAGGCGCCCCAGGCCGAATTGGAGGCCGCGACGTCGAGATCGGCATCGTCGAGCACGATCAGCGAGTTCTTGCCGCCGAGTTCCAGCTGCACCTTCTTGAAATGCTTGCCGGCGATTTCCGCGACCTTCGAGCCGCCTTTTGCGGAGCCGGTAAAAGAGATCATCGCGATATTGGGATCGATGCACATCGCCTCGCCGGCATCGGCACCGCCGGGCACGACCTCTAGCACGCCTTTGGGCAGGCCGGCCTCCTCGAAAATGCGGGCGATGATGATGCCGCCGGAAATCGGCGTGCGGGGATCAGGCTTGTGGACGACGGTATTGCCGAAGGCCAGCGCCGCCGCGATCGAGCGGATTGAAAGCACGAGCGGGAAATTGAACGGCGAGATCACGCCGACGACACCATGCGGCACCCGCTTGGCATAATTCGCCCGGCCGTCCATCGACGGGATCATCATCCCCATCGGTGCCGTGGCCAGCGTTGCCGCATGGCGGATGAAGAGCGCACCATGTTCGATCTCAATGCCGGCCTTCGGATAGATCGAGCCGGATTCCCGCATGATCCAGGGGATCAGTTCGTCGCCGTTTTGTTCGAGCAGGTCGGCGGCCTTGGAGAGAATCCGCGCCCGGTCGGTCGGCAGCGCCTTGGCCCAGGCCTTCTGAGCGGTACGGGCTTCAGCCGCGGCACGGGCAATATCGGCGGCACCGCCGACGCCGACCGAAGCGATTACCGCGCCGGTCGCAGGATCGGTCACGTCCATGACGCCCGCCGCTGTCGCTTGCCAGCCGGCAAAGAAGGCGCGTCCCTGCCAGCGTTCGCTGTCGAGGAAATTCTGGTTCTGGATGTTCATCGTGGTCCTCCTCAAAAATGTCGCTCGGCCGTCGGGAGGTGCGGGCACAGCTTCGCCATCGCAAGAATGGGCGCTTTCGCCAACCTCGCTGGTTTGCTGTCACATGGCTGTCTGCCGATGTCCTCCTGCCGCCTCCTCAAGCGGTTCGGAAAGTACATAGCAAAGGCCGTGCCAGAATTTCGGAAGCCATGCGGCGCGTGCCGGGATGGGGCTGCAAGCGATTGACGACACTGGCTTTTCCGTCGCGCAGCGGAGGGCGGTTCGCCCCTGCGGCAAGGGTCTTGTAATTACGCAAATAATGAAATAGTGTTGATGAATTCATCAAATTATTAATGTCATCATGACAAACACACAGCAACCCGACGGACTGATCTCTCTCGCCGAAGCCTCTCGCAAGACGGGCAAGATCCTCACGCGTGGCGCTTTCAGCGAACTCGACACGGGTGCCGCCCCGACTCTCACCGATCTCACGGAGGCACTACATTTCGCGCTCGGCGATGGCCGGATCTGGCTCAACGACCAGCGCATGGTGCTGATCCAGTCGCTGGTGCTCGGTCGTCTCAGGCAGGAGATCATCGATGCCTTCGGCACCGAGACGGCCAAGGGCCTCTTCATGCGCGTGGGCTACATGCAGGGTGTGCGCGACGCCGAGCTCATCCAGAAGCGCTTCCCGCAGGAGGATCTCACGCATGCGCTCGCGGCCGGCCCGCGCGTCCATACGCTGGAAGGTTTCGTCAAGGTGACGACGAAACAGTTCCAGTTCGATCTGAAGAAGGGCACCTATTTCGGTGAGTTCTACTGGGATGACTCCTCGGAAGCCGCCGAGCACATTTCGAGCTACGGCATTTCCAGCGAGCCGGTATGCTGGATGCAGACGGGCTATCCCTCGGGCTATACGAGCACTCTCTTCGGCAGGCCGGTGATCTTCCGCGAGATCGAATGCGCCGCCATGGGCGCTCCGCGCTGTTTCGTCGTCGGCCAGCATGTCGATGCCTGGGGCAAGGACGCTCCGGAGCGGCACTATCTTGGTCTGGACTGGAAGAGCGGCCGCTATGTTGCGGTGGACCGTCCGAAACCGGCACCGGCGGCAAAGCCGTCCGGCGGGAGCGCGCAGGACGCCGCCGAGGGCCAGGTCGTCGGCGTTTCGGCGAGCTTCCTGCGCACTCGGCTGATGCTGGAAAAGGTGGCGGATACCGATGCGACGGTGCTGTTCATGGGCGAGTCCGGCGTCGGCAAGGAGCTTTTTTCCAACGAACTCCACAAGTTGAACCCCCGCGCGCAGGGACCGTTCGTGCCGATCAACTGCGCGGCTATTCCAGAAAACCTCGTGGAATCCGAACTGTTCGGCGTCGAGAAGGGCGCCTTCACCGGCGCCACCCAGTCCCGCGCCGGTTATTTCGAGCGCGCGCATGGCGGCACGCTTTTCCTCGACGAAATCGCATCGCTCACCTATTCGGCACAGGGCAAGGTGCTGCGCGCGATCCAGGAGCGGAAGATCGAACGTGTCGGCGGCGCCAAGACTATTCCGGTCGATGTCCGTGTGGTCGCCGCCTCGAATGTCGATCTCACGGACGAAGTCCGCTCCGGGCGCTTCCGCCAGGACCTCTATTTCCGCCTCTGCGTGTTCCCCATCGTCATTCCGCCGCTGCGTGACCGGCGCGACGATATTCCGCTGCTCGCAGCGCATTTCCTGAAACTCTTCCGCGAGCGGCATCGCCGCGATGTCGCCGGCTTCACGCGACGCGCGATGGATGCCCTTCTCGCTTATGGCTTTCCTGGCAATATTCGCGAGCTGCAGAACCTCGTCGAGCGTGGCGTCATCTATGCCGAAAGCGGTTCGCTGATCGACATGCAGCATATGTTCACGGGCTTCGAAAAAGTCCCGTCGCTCTCGTTGAAACTGACCGGCGAGGGCCGCATCGGCGCGGCGCCACAGGATGGGACGGACTTAACGGACGAGCGGCGGATGATAACGGCGCCCGAGGCTCTCAAGCGTGCCGAAGCCGAACTCTATCGATCGGCACTCGAGGCTGCGGGCGGGAACGTGTCCGCCGCCGCGCGCCAGTTGGGGCTGACGCGCGCCAAGTTGGAGTACCGGCTTCGGAGAATGGGGTTGTTGACGTGACCTCGACAAGAAAATCCGCTCGAAATAACAGCGTTCAGTTCAGCGCGCTGTCCACGATCACCAGCGGCCGGTTTTGCGAGCAGCGCTCGATTCTCGCCTCCACACGATAGATGTCGCGCAGCAGGTCGGATGTGATCACGTCTTCGGAAGGCCCGCTTGCGGCCAGGCGCCCATTGGCGATCACGAGCGTATGTTCGCAATAGCGGAGCGCGTGGTTGAGGTCGTGGAGTGCGATCATGACCAGCATGCCGCTGCTTTTCGCCAGCCCGGCCATATAGGTCAGGACTTCGAGCTGGCGATAGAGGTCGAGCGCCGATGTCGGCTCATCCATCAGCAGGATTTCCGGTTTGCGAATGAGGGCCTGGGCGATGGCGACGAGTTGGCGCTGGCCGCCCGAGAGCTCGCCGAGATTCTTGAAGGCCCAAGGCGCGATCTTGAGCGATGCCAGGATCCGGTCGATTTCGGCGAGCTCGCGGTCTTCCACCTGCCAGCCGGAACCCTGCTTGGCCGCCATCAGAACCGATTCATAAACGGAGAGGACGGCGTTGCAGGTGGAGTCCTGCGGCATGTAGGCGATGCCTTTCCCGCCTTGCCTGCCGTCGATGGTGATCACGCGGCCATAGCCCTTGGCGAGACCGGCGATGCGTTTGAAGAAGCTCGATTTGCCCGCCGCATTGGGGCCGATCACGGCAGTCAGCCCGCCGCCGGGTGGGATGTCGGCGCTGATGCCGGATATGATCTCCGTCCTGCCATAGCGGACGGAAAGATCCTGGATGGCAAGTCCTACCATGCGCGCCCCCGATGGGTGAAAATCAGCACAAAGAAGAAGGGCACGCCGACCAGTGCGGTGATCACCCCGATCGGCAGAATCGCGCCGGGGATGATCGACTTGCTCACCACCGAGGTCGCCGAGAGGATGAGCGCGCCGCAGATGACCGATGCAGGCAGGAAGAAGCGCTGATCCTCCCCCACCAGCATGCGGGCGATATGCGGGCCGACCAGGCCGATGAAGCCGATCGTACCGACGAAGGACACAGGGATCGCGGCAAGAAGTGCTACGATCATCAGCGTGGTCAATCGCAGGCGGCCGACATTGACGCCGAGGCTCGCGGCCTTCTCGTCACCCATCCTGAGCGCGGTCAGCTGCCAGGCGCTGCGGGCGAAGAGCGGAATGGCGAGCACCAGCATGATGGCGGTGACGGCGACCTTCAGCCATGTCGCCTTGGTGAGGCTGCCCATGGTCCAGAAGACGACTGCGGCGAGCGCCTGTTCGGAGGCGAGATATTCCAGCAGCGACAGTGCCGCATTAAAGGTGAACACCAGCGCAATGCCGAGAAGCACGATGGTCTCGACCGTCACGCCGCGCAGCGTCGAGGCAAAATGGATGAAGAGTGCTGCGACCATCGCCATGACGAAGGCATTGATCGGCACCATGAGATGGACGGCTGCGGGCACCAGCGCCACGCCGCCGACAAGGCCGAGGGCGGCGCCGAAGCTCGCGGCGGCCGAAATGCCGAGCGTGAAGGGGCTTGCCAGCGGATTGGCAAGAATGGTCTGCATCTGCGCGCCCGCGAGCGACAGTGACGCACCCACGGTGACGGCCATCAGCGCGATCGGCATGCGGATATCCCAGATCACGACGTGGAGCTGGGTATCGACGCTTTGCGGAGAGAAGAGGGCGGAGAGCACATCCGCAATCGCATAATTCGCCGGCCCGAGCGCCATGTCGGCGGCGACCGAGACGAAGAGAAGACAGCAAAGCACGCCGATCAGCAAAATGCGCTTGAACGAGAGGGCGCGGTAGATACCGCGCCCCTCCCTGATCTCTGCGGTTTCCGTGCCCGGCACCATGTCAATATCCCGGATTGAGCGAGACGAAGTAGCCGGGTCGGTATTCGACCGGCAGGAACTTCTCATGCAGCATGCGGAAGGTCTGGTCGGGATCGAGATCTTTGAAGAGATCCGGATGCAGCCATTTTGCGATCTGCTGCACGGCGACGAACTGATAGGGGCTGTTATAGAACTGGTGCCAAATAGCATGGACATTGCCGTCCTTGACCGCCTTGATGCCGGTGAAGGCCGGACGTTCCATCAGCTTGGCGAGCTTGCCTGATGCCGTCGCCTTATTGGCTCCAGGGCCTACGCCCACCCAGGCGCCGCCTGGCACATAGAGCTCCCAGTTCGAGCCGGTGATGATGACCTGATCGGGGTTGGAGGCGATAATCTGCTCCGGATTGACCGTGCCGAACGTGCCGGGAATGATGCCGGACGCCATGTTATGGCCGCCGGCGAGTTCGACCATCTGGCCGAAATTCTCGTTGCCGAACGACATGCAGCAATCGTCCGAATAGCCGCCGGCGCGCTCGATAAAGATGTTGGGGCGCTTGAGGTCCTTTGCCCTGGCGATCACATCGGTGACCTTGGCCATTTCCTCGGCACGGAACTTGACGAATTCCTCGGCACGTTCTTCCTTGCCGAACAGCTTGCCGATCACCCGCATGGACGGCTCAGTGTTGAGCATCGGTTTTTCGCGGAAATCGACATAGACGAGCGGAATTCCGACCTTGGCGAGCTTTTCGATATAGCCGGCTTCCTCAGTCGCGGTCTTGGCGTCGATGTTCATGATGATGACATCGGGCTTCAGCGCCACGGCCTGTTCGATATCAAATGTGCCGTCCTTCATGCCGCCGAAGGTCGGCAGCTTTTCCATCTCGGGGAACTTTTCGAGATAGGCGTTGTAGCCGTCGAGATCGGCCTTCCTGAAATCGTCGCGCCAGCCGACGACCCGCTTGAAGGGAGCGTCGGTATCGAGCGCCGCGACGAAGTAGATCTGCCGGCCTTCACCCAGGATCACATGGTCGACCGGCACGCTGACTTCGATCTCGCGGCCGCTGATATCCGTGACCTTGACCTTGTCCTTTGCCAGGGCGGATCCGGAAAAAAGCAATGCAATACCGAGGACGGCTTGCGCCGCCTTATTGAAGATATTCATCTTTTTCTCCTGCGTAGATTAATGCTCGCAATAGATATCTTGATATTTACAGTCAACAAATATCTTTTATAAAGCTTCCAAACTTGGCTGCGTTCGGAGCGGAAGATGAGCCTTGCCGGCAATTATGATTTGAGGGACGAGATCAAGGCCTACTGGTCAGAGCGGGCATCGACCTTCGACGACCAGCCCGGTCACGAGATATTCTCCGAGGGCGAACGGGCAGCCTGGCAGGCGCTGTTCTTGAAGCATCTGGGCCGCGGCGGCGGGCGGCATGCCGTGGATCTTGCTTGCGGCACGGCGGTCATTTCCCACATTCTCGACGATATCGGCTTTTCGGTCACCGGCATCGACTGGGCTGAGCCGATGCTGGCAAAAGCCCGAGCCAAGGCGAAGAACCGGTCCCGCAACATCCGCTTCCTGATCGGTGACGCGGAAAATACGATGGAACCAGATTGCTCCACCGACGTGGTGACGAACAGGCACCTCGTCTGGACTCTGGTCGATCCGGAGGCTGCTTTTCGTGAATGGCACCGTATCCTGAAGCCGGGCGGCAGGCTGCTGATCGTCGACGGCGATTTTGTCAATCCGAGCTCGCTCTCCCGGCTCTTTGCCCGGCTCGCCGGCTGGAGCCAGAAGCTCGGCCTATCCAAAGGCGTCAAACGCCACGGCCCCGGCGCGCTGACTGAGACGCACCGCAGCATCCTGTCCCGGGTCTATTTTTCCGGCGGCGCCCGCGCCGAGGACGTGGCGCGACTGCTCGAAGCCGCTGGGTTCGCCGATGTCCGCATCGACTACGATCTGAAAACTATTCATCGCGAGCAGCGCCGCAACTTTCCGTTTTTCGAGGGACTCCAGCGCGCCACGCAGCACCGCTATGCAATTTCGGCGGGCAAACCCCGGCCGTAGCTGCTTGAAAATCAGCAAAACTTTGCCCCGGAAGTCGCCATGTAAACAGCGTAAAGCGACTTTGTTGCGGTGATGAACAGCCTGTTGCGGCGCGGTCCGCCGAAGGTGACGTTGGACACGGTCTGCGGCACCAGGATCTTGCCGAGCAACTCACCCTCCGGCGAGAAGCAGTGCACGCCATCGCCGGCGCTCGACCAGATATTGCCCGTGCTATCGATGCGGAAACCGTCGGGCAGTCCCTTGTCGGTCACGCAAAGCTCGTCGCCACCGGTGAGCGTGCCGTCGGCCCGGACATCGAAAGACCGGATATGGGCGGGCCAGTTCGGGTCGTGGCTGTGGGCGGAGTCGGCGATGTAGAGCTTGGATTCGTCAGGCGAGAAGGCAAGGCCGTTGGGCTGCCCGAAATCGCTGGCGACAACAGTGAGTTTTCCGCTTGCAGGATCGAGGCGGTAGACATTGCACGTCGCCTGCTCCGGCTCTGCCTTGTAGCCCTCATAGTTCGACATGATGCCGTAGCTCGGATCGGTGAACCAGATCGTATCGTCCGACTTCACCACGACGTCATTCGGAGAGTTGAGCCGCATGCCCTGGTAACTGTCGGCGAGCACTGTAATCGTGCCGTCGATCTCGGTGCGGACCAGGCGACGTGCACCGTGCTGGCAGGAGATGAGCCGACCCTGGTTGTCGCGTGTATTGCCATTGGTAAAGTCCGACCGCGGCCGGAACACAGAAACTTCACCGTCCTGCGAATACCGTAGCATGCGCTCGTTCGGGATATCGCTGAAGATCAGGCAATTGAGATCGGCAAACCAAACCGGACCTTCCGCCCATCGGCAATCCGAATAAAGTTGATCAAGCGCAGCACTTCCCACGACGAGATGGCGGAAGCGCGGATCGTGGATTTCATAGATCGACGAATTGCTCATTTTATTTCCCTCCATTCCCGGCATGCTCAGCGACCCGTCCGGAACTTGCCGCTCGCCACAAGGATGACAGCGATGATGATCAGTCCGGTCAGGATGAGCCGCACGCCTGCGCCAAAGCCATAGGTGTGGAGCATCGACACGACCAGAAACATGAAAAGAGATGCGCCGCAGATACCGGGCACATTTGAGTTCCCCCCGGCCACCGCCGAGCCGCCGATAACGACCACGGCGATCGAGGTCAGCAGATATTCGGCACCCATATTGAGTGCGGCACCGCCGGAGAAGCTCGCGAATAAAAAGCCGCAGACCGCGGCGAGCACGGCGCAGAGCACGTAGGTGACGAAACGCGTCCCATCGACCGGAATACCGGCCATGCGGGCGGCGAACTGCGACTGGCCGATCGCCGAGATCCAGCGGCCATAAATGCTTTTCTCAAGCAGGAACCAGGCGGCCACGGCGAGAATGAGCGCGACAACAGCGATATTGGGTACGCCCGCCAGCTCCGAAGTGGTGAAGCTTGCAAGGCTCTCGGGCGGCTTGACCCGCAGTCCGCGGTTCGACCAGATCGCGGTCGATTGCACAATGAAGCTCATCGAGAGCGTGGCGATGATCGGCGGGATTCGAAGCAGCTTGATCAGCGCGTAATTTGCCGTGCCCACGGCGAGGCCGACAAGGATTGCGATGCCCAGGCCGGGGAGCACCAATCCCTCGCCGCCGTCCATGTATTTGAGCGACAGCGTGCCGGCGAGCGTCATGGTCGCAGGCACCGAGAGATCAACATTTCCGGGGCCGAGCGTGATAACGAACATCTGGCCGATACCGACCAGCACCGAGAAGGCGGCGAAAGTGAATGCCGCTTGCGACAGCCCGCCAGCGCTGGCGCCGCCAGTGAAGAGAATCGTGATGATCCAGACGATGGCCGCAGCGGCATAAGACCAGATCCAGGGCTTGCGGAAGACGAAACTCATGCTCGCTTCTCCCGCTTTTGCGATCGGTTGAGCAGCAGGCGAAGTCCCAGCACGATGATCAGGATCGCGCCCTGCGCGCCGATCTGCCAGTCCGGCGAAATGCGGAGGAATGATAGAAACGAGCCGGCGAGAGCCAGCGTCAGCGCACCGATGACAGCGCCGACGGGAGACACCCGCCCGCCGACGAACTCGCCGCCGCCGAGTATGACGCCCGCAATCGAAAGCAGCGTGTAGCGAAGCGCAATGTTCGCATCAGCCGAAGTTGTAAGGCCGACGGGTGTTGTCACATAAACGCGGCGTCAGTGAATTGGGCATAGAGACGGTGGGATGAAGAGTCCTGCCGTTAGCTACAAGCGCCACCGTTTCCCGCGACAGATCATCTCGAATGCGGTCTGGCTGTATTTCAGGTTTCCGCTGAGCTTACGCCTTGTCGAGGAAATGCTGCTGGAGCGCGGAATTGTCGTCTCGTATGAAACGATCCGGCGATGGGGTCGGAAATTCGGACCGGCCTACGCAAAACAACTTCGTCGCAGGCGACCTTCGCGCCAGGATGTCTGGCATCTGGATGAGGTGGTGATTTCCATCGCCGGCAGAAAGCACTGGCTTTGGCGTGCCGTTGATCAAGATGGCTATGTTCTCGACGAGATTGTTCAGAGCCGACGCGATACGAAGGCTGCCAAGCGACTGCTCGTCAGTCTACTGAAGAAAGCAGGCATGCCGCCCAAGCGGATCATCACCGACAAGCTCCGCTCGTATGGGGCAGCCAAGCGTGAGGTTATGCCGGCTGTCGAGCACCGATCCCACAAGGGTCTCAACAATCGAGCGGAAAATTCCCATCTGCCACTGCGAAAACGAGAACGAACGATGCAAAGGTTCCGATCGCCCGGAAGTCTGCAGCGCTTCATCTCGATCTTCTCCGCGCTTCGAAACCTCTTCGTCACCCCACGTCACAAACGATCCGCACTGGCCACCCACATTCATCGCATCCGCGCAATGGCGCACTGGAAGGCCGTCACCGGCGCGGCTGCTTGATAGCAGGCTGCCTGCGACAAAGACCGCTCAACGCTCGATAACGTGACAACTCCTATCAACGTTCCGGCCTCAAGACGAACTCCGTCGAGCTTTCCGGATCGGGCTCTGTGCGCCAGACGCTTCAGGTTGAAGTCGAGCATCTAACGGGCTTCGGCAAGCCACTGCGCGCCATCAGCTTCGACACCCAATCCGAGGCAATCCGCTTCCTTCATCGTGATGAATGTCGATCGCGGCATCAGATGCTCGTCAATCGGCCGGAAAGATCGGCTGCCGTCGATCCAGATCTCCGCAGATCTAAGCCGGTCTCGCAAAGCCGCGAGCGTTGCGATCTCGTAGAGACGGCGATCAGGGTTTCGTTGTTCGAAGAAGAGCCGTCGATCAGTCTGGCTGAGGTGGGTGAGCGGGATCCGATCCGGGAGTGTCCGCCGCTTCTCGGCATGGAGACGTTTCAGCAGCGCAATTGCCGCGAGAAGCGGATCGTGGCGACGCGCCGAGCGAAACGTGAACGCCTGTAGGAACGCACCGGAATATTTGTTGACGGTTGCATATTGCTCGGCCGCGACGGTCAAAGGCGGCGCCTCGTTGTCCTCAACCATCGACTCAAGCTCAGGCTTCATCCGAAGCAGCCGGTCCCAGCCGACTTTCTGGTCGAGAACCTCCAACGCGTTCCGACCATAGTCGTTGGCGGACTGCAGGGCAGTGATCGTATCGAGGAACATGCGCAGCGCCTTGGCGGTGTTCGGTCTGCAGTCAATCTGTCGCTGCTTCTTTCGGTTGTTGGCTTGCGAGAACAACTTACCCATCAGTTTGATGAACATAGTCACCGCATCGTCTGTGAGCTTCTGGCCGAGCTTGATGACCTGAGCCACTATCAGAGCGTGGCGGCGGCTGGCATTGAAGTCGTTGGCCAACCAGGCCGGCGTTGCGTTGCCCTCCCGGATCATCTGCTCCCACCGTCCCGATGATATGCGCGCCTGCAACGTCGGATCAATCTCCAGCCGACGCAGAAAGGCTATCCGCTCGGTCAGCCCGACCAGGTTCGACGCACCCGGCGCTTCTGGCGCCGAGCGCAGCCAATGAAAGCGCGTCTGGCCGATCGACGGGTCAACCTCCAACAGCCCATCCAATGACTGAAGCGTATCGAGCGGGAGGTCTTCAATCAGAGTTCTCTCTGCTCGTCGGCGGGCTATCGCACGACCGGCAAGGCCGATCCGTTCGATCGTGTCGGCCGCCGGCAGAAGCGCTCCGCGTTCACGAAACGTCGCGACAATCGAACTGGCGATTGCAGCACCGTCGTCGGACATCGTCGCCGCCTGGATTGCAGCCAATAGCGCGGCTCGGCGATCTTGCGCCGTGGCGCTTTTTGTATCCAGATACACCATTAGGCGCGCCGTGTGGTCGCGACGGGTTTCTTCGCGGCGTGCATAGAGGGCAAATGCTTCAGGCGCGGCGCCAATCTGATCAGCAACATATCTCAGCATGGCGCGAGGCGGAGTTTCTTCTGCTCCCAGCACTCGGCCCGGGTATCGCATCACACATAGCTGAATGGCAAAGCCGAGCCGATTATGATCACGCCTACGCAGTTCGATCTCCAGGCGATCCGCCAGTGACAACGAATAGTGTCGGATTAGGCTGTCCTCATCGACTGGTATATCGAAAAACTGCCGTCGATCTTGGTCTTTGAGAAGCTTCCGCTTAGCCATCGCCCGACTCCATCCACGACGAATCTGCACGAAGCGTTGCCGAGTCGGGCGGACGAAGAAATCAAAGCTGGCGCATCTTGATGGCAATCCACAGAGATCGGATGCTATAGGCCTGAGCTACAGCATCGTTCATGCTCCGTTCGGTCTTATCGTACGATTTCGGACTGCTCTTGTTCTGACCCCAGAAACCTGACGGCGCTCCTGCTCGGCATGAACAGGTAAGCGCCGCCGCGCATCCGAACGAAATCCTTTATTCCCGTCAGGTTTAGCGGGCCGCGCGGCGACGGTATCGTGAGGCGACCCATGCCGCCGCCGCGACCGGTAATAGGATCGACTTCGTTTTCCAATCCGTGGAACTGCCAGGCTGTAGCCCATGTTTGCTGAATAAACTCGAACTGGCGTTCGATATCCGCGTTGAGGCACATGAACAGCAGACCAGGCTTCTTCTCTGCCGGGTCACCGGCTCCATTTGCGTCGAAGGCGCGCCCAACGCGCAGGATGCGGTGGCGATTGACGATAGAAAGTTCGTCTTTGGAGCCCGGCGCCAGACTGTCGCGCGGATTAGATCGGCGAATGTGAGCACCGAGTGGGCAACGCTCGCCAAGCGGATCCTCCGCGCCGGGGAGGAATTCGTTGTCGGGCCGAAAATCTCCTGCCTGTTTAACGGTCGCCGGACGGTGAGGATACCGCACCAGAGAGGAACCATCCTTCCAACGGCCGACCATCTTGGCGCCGATCCACTCGGGTAAAAGTGCGGGATCGAGTTGATCGGGCACTGCGGGATGATGGGCGTAGCGTTTTGCTGCGTCCTCGAGATAGTCATTGAAGACATCGACATACTGCGCAAGCTGGCGGATTACCAGGAATGTGCCGTTTCGGCCGAGATCGCGCGCGGCAGCGGCACCGCTCGTCGCAAAATCGGGCTGGAAGGCACCGCGGGAGTGCCTCGGATCCGCAAGAGGCAGAAGATTGTCGGGATCTATTGCGGCAGGAACTTGCGGCGAAGGCGGGTAGAAGCCACGGGTGTCGGGGTAGCCGAGCAGAAATTCTCCAGGCTCGACCGCATGGATGGCATCCGATTGGCGCATCCAGCGTCGCGTCCCCTTTATAATCGGTTGCGAGATGCCGTCGGCAAAGCCAAACGGCTCGCGAACCATTTGCGCTGCGGTTTCACCGGGTTTTGGCTGTGGCAGCGGCATTGGTGTCACCCGGTGGATAATGCTGCCTCCTGCGGCATCAATGCCCGAGATCAGGCCTTCGGCATAGGAGGCGAGGGTCGCTTCTGAATCCGCATAGAGCAGCAGCGTGGCGTCGATCGCTTTTTCGGGACCGCCCCATAGCCATTGCCCAGCCTGATCGTCGCCCGTATCGGCAAGCAGGTTCGCCCGCCCAGGCGAGCCCATCCCCAAACGGAAAGCGGTTGGGAACGCGTCGCTCACATCGGAGGGCAATCCCAACCGTCGCAAACCGTCGGCGGTGAGCGCAAAGATCAACACTTTGTCGGTCGGCGTTGATCGCCGAAGGAGATTTGATCCTCGATCGATTTTAACCAGGCACACGCCTGTTTGGTATCATCCGATAGCTTGATCGCGAGACACGTTGAATATGGGTGTTTGCTCAATCCGCCATACAGCAGCGTCTGGACCTCGAATGTTTCGATCAATGTCGCCGGTCTTACTTTCGAGCCGAACAGCCCGAGCCACGCCGATGCTTCGTCCTCGGTGGATACACTCCCAAGACCTTGGCGGATTGCGGCATTGGTACGAATGCGTGCGGTTGTCAGATGCGGATAGGCACTGTACCAGAACCATGTCGGTTGTTGCTGGCGCCGCGCCCAGCGTTTGAAACGGTCGCCATCAACGGCCCCTTTGAAAAATAGGTTCTCCGTACGCGGGAAACCGAGCGTATTGCTCCAGGCGGCAGTCAGGCCGTGGGACGCCTTCGTGATGAAATCCTCCAGATAGCTTTCCCAACTGCCGCCGTAGTTCGAGAAAAACAGGAGCTTGTTGGTCTTCGGCAATCGCAGCCAGCGGGCATAGTGAATTGTGCTGATATCGCCGAGAAATCCAGGCCGGAAGCGCTTGGTCGCCATTTGGCCAATTACCCAGAAGGCTATTCTCAGGGTCATGCCGCGCAGCAACCCAGCCTGCATGATCGAGATGCCAGCAAGATGGTTCTGCTGCGTATCCTTGAGATTTTCGGCCTCTGATAGTGCCTCCATCACCACCGGATCGACCAAAGTGTCGATCGGCGTATTGGCGGCCTCGAGCCGCCGCAGCCCAAGGTAGACACTCGCCACAATCGCCAGGAGAGCCATGGCTGCTACGATGGTCGAGAGGAAAAACGCAATCACGCCAACCGCGAGGCCTTGCGAAAGCCCAGCCGTGATCGTCGCGCCAGCGACGACAATTCCGAGCAAACAAAGAGCCGGCCAGAAAAACTTGAGAAGCCCCTGGAAGGCGAGAGAGAGTATGAAGCCGATATCAAGACCGGACGGCTCTTCCGCAATAAGGCGTGGAAATGGCTCGGACACTAGCAACGGTGCCAAATCGGCATCGGCTTGTACGAACGCACGCACGCGCGCAACGGTATCTATTAGCGGCGCCCCAGCGGCGGGGTTAATGTCGAAGTAGGAACGCAATTCGCGCGCAAGTAAGTATTCGCGCTTGATCCGCTCTACCGTCATGCCTGGGGTGCCGCAGAAGTCCAGGCCCGGCACCTCGAACAGGCCTTGCCCGGTGCGGACGTGATGGGTTGCAAGGAGACGGCCCACCGAACCGCCCGCATCAATGCCTGCCACCGACAGGATTTCCGTGACGAATGACGTCAGCTTGCTATCGACCGTGTCAAAGGCATGCTGTGGCGTCCCGTCGACTGACATTTCGAAAACGAGGTGCGTCGACTCACCGACATCACCGCGAACCACCGTGATCGACATGAAATGGATGCCTTGGTCGCGCAGGGCGACGCGGATAAGTCCTTCCTTGCCGAACAACTCAGTGCGGAAGTCCTTGAGCTTTGCGTCGACGAGATCGGCCCTTTTTATGTCGAAGGGGATCGCACTCGTTACAAGCGATTGTGTCATGCCTGTCCTCCAGCCCGACGGCGTCCATGGCGGGACTGCCGCTACTCAGGATCACACTGTTTCCTGCGAGGGCCCTGCGCGTCCTCGCGTCAAGCGTGCAGTATGTGTTTCACCCTATTGGCAGAGTCACAAGTAGAAAGCTTGGAAATACCCTGCGCGAGGCGTTATTTCATTAAGTTGTCACCATAGACACCCAAGAGTGTATGCGGGGAAGAAAATGCTCGTTCTGAAAAAGCATATTCTCGTTGCTTCAATCTCATTGCACGAAATCCGTGCGCCTGCAGCGATCTCCGCCGCCCATGAGATCGCCTAGAGCCGCGCATCAGCCATCTTCGTCCAACGTTGGAGACCAAGGCATGGAAAAGGATCCGGAAGCGTCAGAAATCCAGAACGATATCGTCGCAACTGAGTCGGCAGCACTGTCTGTTATGAACCAGGTTAGAAAGCCGGCCTGCCTATTGGGCTTACCTTCTTCGAACAAGATTGACAGGCCTGGAACACTGCTCGCACCACGCTCAACGAGCTCTAATTTGGCCTCTTTCGATGCCGCATCACCGGTGAGTTTCAGGACTAGAACCGTCGTCCCGTTTTGCAGTCCCGGAGCCAGCGCGACAGTCGATCCCGCTTCAAACACGAAGCTGCTCTTCGCAGGAGCGGCAATGGCTGAGGGAAGATTGCCAGCCAATAAAATCATTGTCACCAGACTGGCGAAACAGCGAACCGGTGAGGCAGCGCTTGGGCATTTTGAAAAGCGCCGGTTTGCGTGAGCTCGTCATGCCGCGAATGGCAAACTCTCCTGGCGGCGGGTGCCAGTCAAAACTTGCAGAGCGCCACGGCAGGCGCTCAATCCGTCAATCGCCGAGAGCTACGGGTAGTAGTCACGCCAGTTGATACGAGCCATTCCTGGCGGGGTAGGTTCGTCCACTTCGGCAAGAACAACCGGCGGATCGTCTTCAAGTCCCGATCGGGCACGATCCTCCCAGTCGTCGTCGAATATCGACTTGTAGTAGCCCGCGATCTCGGGGTCGTAGATGATGAGACCGGCGTCGCGATTGCGTAGCACCCCGTCCGAGGACCAGTTCGTACTGCTGATCAAAACGATTTCGCCGTCGACGATGATGCCCTTGTTGTGGATGTTCGCCTGGACCTTGAAGCATTGCTCGTTGAATCCGTTCTCAACAAGCTTGCGGATCTTGTCGGCTGCATCCGACGATCCGACGATGATGCGTATCTCCATTTTGGGGCGGTAACTGAGGTCCGCCAGGAGCGCCAACATCTCGCGGAACGGCCCATCATGGGCTGCTGTGCTAAAATTGATGTAGGAGAATTGTAGATAGATAGAGCTTTTTGCATTCCGCAGCAATTCCATAATGCGCGGCAGATAGTTGTCCGGTGTCAGAACTGGCCTGATGCGAACCGGTCGATTGGAACTCGGTAGCCTGCGTGGTTCGACCAGATCGACAATGCTTGCAGCCAGCTCGACATCGGCCACAAGATTTTCCAGAGGAATGAGCAGGTCGGGCAGGCGAGGGACCTCCACGACGTCCATCACCAGGCCCGGCTCGCCGGCGTGGGACTCCGCTTCAGAGCCATCGCGGTCATGCTCGATGTAGCGCTCGAAGAGCCGCGACAGTGCCTCATCTTCGACAATGATGTGCCATTCCCGGTTGCCCTTCGAATACATCCCTGGTGCCTGGGCCGGATTGGCAATCGGGTCGATATCCGGCTGGCTACGGACGCTCCAATTGCCGCTCGAAAGCCAGAAGGCCTCTGAATCGCGAACTGCGACCTTTTCATGGTAGGCGGAGGCGAAGCGGCGATTGGCGCCGCATTTGACGATCCAGCCATCAAGCTGATCGCCGAGACTCGATCGCAGTTTTTCGCGGATTTTCGTCTCTGGCGCGGTCATGCCGTCGTCCCAGGTAAAGACCGCCTTGATATCGCTGGCGCGAACCGTGTCGATGAACGTCTTGGCGATGTAATCGGCGTTGAAGTCATACATCGCCGTTGTCAGCGTCTGTCGGGTCGCCTCTATGAAGGGTTTCAGGACCGGCCAACCCGCCTCTGGACCCACATGGCAAAGAAGGGACGAATTGACCTCGTACTCCTCGTCGATCGGATTGCCCTCGATCGGCTCATAGGTCAGTTCCGAAGCCGACGCAGTGACGATCGCATCCGAAAGCGATTGAAGACTTTCACGCGCTTCCAACTGCCGCTGCGGGCTGGCTTGCATGACAGACACCCGAAACGGCCCAAGCTGCCGCGGTGCCCTTTCTTCCTGCATTAAATGTGCAGGCGGTTTCTTATGAGCCACAAAAACGATGATAGCGGGCTCGCGGAAAATACGGCCATCGACAATGGGGAAGCCCGGCTCTGCGCCGACAAAGCCTGGAATGCGCCTGAGAGCCTCGGCATTGTCATCAATGACAGCCTGTACGTCGCGTCGCGTGGCGTTATCAAGGAACCGCATGACTGGCCTCCTTGGCGCAACCATTCATCCACGCCCGCGAGCTACGCGTTGCGTCATGAACCCACATTACAGCATGAAGAGGTGAAACTTGCTCGGCAGCCGGCCTGCTAGTCGATGACGGGCAGGGCTTTTGAGATCGAGATTGATTCCACCGCTGGATCGTTCTCGGCGCGGTGGAGGTCGCCCGCGTCGATCTCGCCGGAAAGCATGTCCGAACTGATACGAGCACGCTCTTGGATATAGTCCGGCGCCGAATGGCCCTTGTTGAGTTTGACCAAGATCTTGAATCGCTGCTGGGATCCAGAATCGAACTGCATCGCCGCTGAAACACTCTCCAGTTTTTGGAGCTTCGAAAAATCCATCGAACCAATCGCTCTTTGTTCGGTACAGTCCTAATATACGATCTTGCGTGATCGGAAACAAGAAGCAGCAACAATGCGCGCATTTTTTCCCTCCTAGACCGACGGCGGCTGTGCTGTCGGGAGTTGTCCTGCTGGCGGTTGTCCTAACGCATCGCCACTGGCCCGTCCGTAACCGGAGCGCGGATCCCAGGCGCCGGCGGCGGCCGCGGGGTGGGACTGCACCGAGTCCTTCAGACGTTCGCGTAACTGATCAATCGTTAGCTCCTGATTGTTGCGCTGAGCTTCTGCAAAGACCAGGGCAATGAGGCCAGTCGTGGCGGGGGCTGCCATACTGGTGCCCGATTTTCTGACGATCCCGCTGCCTGTCCTCGATCTCGCAGCGAAGACCGCATGGCCGGGCGCCGACAGTTCGGGCTTTTCGCGCCCATCACGAGTTGGCCCGGAGCTCGAGAAGCTTGACATGGGAAAGTTTGCCTTGTGTCCGTCATAGGACCCGACAACGATTGTCGACTTGCCTGTCGAGATTGAACCAAGCGTATGGGTGAACACCGGCTGTGCGAAGGACGCCTGGGCTAGGTCGTTGCGTTCGATCCAGGCATGATATTCGACCGCCGCTCCGTCATCGCTCTCGAGGCGCATGATCCATTCGCCATCGCTCAAGCCCTCGGCAATCCATACGCCAATCATGTTGTCGTGATTGTTAGGGTCGTCGAGGCGGCTGGAAACAAAGAGCACAACATTGTTGCCTGTACCTATGGGCAGGTTTTCTCCGGGTCGGACAGGCCCAAACGGCGTTCCGTCGGGCGCAATCATGGTGGCCCTGAGTCGGCTTGTCCCGGGATACCAGAGCTCCACTTCCGCACCGCCAGAACCGAACTGCCGGATAGCGATATCATGGGGACCTGCTGCCGGAGCCAGCCCTTCGGTATGCGTACCGTGCTGCTGCGAATTGCCTGCAGCGATGACGACTGCGCGGTTCGGCTTCTCCTGGACCAGAGCGTCCAGCCCCTGCTCGACCAACGACAAGCCATCATGCGGCCCGCCATTCGTTCCCAGGCTCAAATTTACCACACAGGGGCGATCACCAGCCATATTGAAGATGAAGCGGACGGCTTCGAGCAACTGGACTGAATCGCCGAAGGATTTCTGGACCACGGCCGGACCCTGCCAAGCGATATCGGAACTCGACGCCTCAACGAATATCAGGTCGGCGGCCGGCGCGACACCAGGCTGACCGGATCCGCCGCCGTTGCCCGCTGCAATGTCCATGACATGAGTGCCGTGGGTTCCCTGTTGCGAGAGGCTATCGGGTCTTGGACCATAGCCAAGCGTGTCATAGGGATTGGCTGTCGCTAATGCTCCATTGATACTCGCCGCATCGAACAACTGACCATAACCGAAAGGGCTTCCCGCCTGAGTGATCGCGCCTTGGTTCCAGATGGCAAGCAGACGCGTCTTGTCGTCCCGCAGAAAATTCTTATGAGCGAAGTCACAACCAAAATCGACAATGCCGATCACGACGCCTTTGCCGCCCTCGGGATCAACCTGCTTTGCGGCGAAGTCCATTGCGGTCACCTTCATCGCCGGAAGAGTCGCCGCAAGCGCGGGCCGAATCGGCTGGGATGCCTTTAGACTCAGGACCGGAGGCTGGCCCCGGACATATTCGACGCGGTTGATCGGTATCCTAGCCGTCACGATCCAGGAACCGTCATTGGCATCCTGCAGGCGCCCAAGTGTAGCGCCCTCAATGACATCCTCAAGATTGGTCCAGGCCTCGACGCTCGACACACGTGCGACCACCGCCACCTCATCTCCGTCGGTCGAGGCGACGGCCAGGTTTTCCTTGCCACATAGCCGATTGAGAATTGCGAGTTGCAGTCTAGGGTCCAGTGCGGACGAGACTTTCAAGGAAAGTCGCTTCAGCTCCTTGGACAGGATTGGCACTGAGGCACTCACGCGCGTGCTCAGCTTGTCGCTCTGAAAAAGCGGGCTGATAAGGCTCGTCGCGGCACTGACTATCGTACTGAGAGCTGCCTGGGAGGTCGCAGCGCCAACGACCTGTGCAGCGGCGTTGGCAGCAACACGAAACGCCCAGTCATTCTCTCCCCCGAGCAGTGCCATGGACGGGCGAGCAGCAGCAATGGGCATCCCTTGCGCGCTTTCGACGGGTTCACTGGGAGGCGCGCCCACCTTCGAGCGGGAACCTGCTTTCGATGTCTTGGGCTGCCCTCGCGATTTTCTGGCCATTGTGTTTCCCCCCGTCAGCTCTTACCCACCAATAAGCGCTGATGAACGGTGCGGCGAACTGCCCTATGAGGGGGCAGCGCCTTGACCAATCTAAGCGCTCTATCCAGCGGCAGAAACCTACTAGGGGTCGCGTTACGCGAGCGTTACAGGGCGCCGCAGGAACCGCATTGGTTCAAAGGCCAAAGATTGGTCACAAGCGCGCCGTATATAGGGTTCAATCGAGGGCTGCGCATCGCGCCTTCAACCTCTCAATCACCTCCTCGAATTCCGGTCGGGGATTATCCCAGCCAGCAGGACGGCTTGTCGAAGGCATCGTTTTTTCTGAGGCTTACCGCAGCGGGCCGCAGTATCTTTTGGACAGTGCAGGCAGCTCGTGGCATTGCGGCCGCGGCTTCAAGACGAGGGGGTGTAGCCGCGATGAAGTGTGACGGGCGACGTCTCATGCTCGTTTGAGCCCTGGGCCGCGACGTGCCACGCTTGCTTACTTGGACCTGAATTTACCGCGACCCATGCCAAGACAATGCGATTTAGCTCCTGAGGTTTCTTGACCCGAAACAATTTGGCCTTCGATGCTCCGGGATCAGCCACGACTCATTACGAATGCTAATTCGTCCCGTAGGAACTTTTTTGTATTCCCATAATAGCGTCGGCCACGTCTCCGGCGGAGCCGTCCCTGTTCGCGAGTTCGTTCCGGAGTTGCGCTGCTCGTTTCCAGGCACTCTCGCCTGATCTGAGAGCCTCTCTCTCATCGGTGGTGAGCGAGAGTGAGCTCTGCTCCACCAGGGGACCATAGATTTGCGGAATCCCGCTCACTGCACTCAAGAGGTCGTGCCCTTCTTCCCCGCCCCGCGTGAGCCCCGCAGCTTCCGTCGGCTTTCCGAAGACCTTCGCGGCTTTGTCGAACTCCAGCAGGTATCCCGCGAGCGCGGCGTCACGGTCACGCGCGATTAGTTCGGAGCCGTAGATGGTACGCTGAAGTTTGCGGAAAGAATTTGTTGCCGCGCCATCCGCTCCATTGAAGGACTCGATCACTTCCTCCCACTGTGTACCAAAGAGATCAGGTGCGGTGCCGCTCGCATCGATGATGGTCTCCCGTCGTTGCACCGCCAGTAAGCAGTAATCGAAGTCGGTGACCAGAGGGGAGTCGGCTGCTTCCCCCGTGCGGAGCCGACCACCGGACACGAACAGCTTTCCCTTATGGGGCGAGTTCTCCGGTGCGTTGGAGATGAGCAGATACCCGCTTTGCTTTAGCAAGCCCCCATGCAGCGCCTCCACTTGCGGCGTCACCCCGTCTATGCCGAGAAGTTCGTTGAATCCCGAATAAACCTTCTCAGCGACGGCGAGTGCCGGAGCAAGTGCTCCTCCCAAGGCTCCGCTCACGCTCCCCATCACATTGAGCAGTGTGCGCGCAATGTCATCGCCGGGCACAGCGTAGAGCCCGACGAAAGCCTGAAGGTTGTTGAGCGAGACCGGCATCAGGCGCACGATCTCAATATCGCGCAGTTCTACCCAACCAGGACGCGCCTTTTCGTTTTCGGGCGCGTCGGGCTGGATCTCCTTCAGGCGCTGGCGAATGGTATTCGGACCAAGCGAAAACGGTACGGTCTGTGGTTTGCCGCGGGACCGAAACTCCGCCAGGCATAGGAATAATGGGAGCACCTTTACAGCGAACCGTCGCGAATCCGCGAGATGAAGACCGGAAAGCCGAAGGGTGAAGTAACAATCTCCGGGGGTGAAAGTCTTCCCATCCACCAATTCGGGGTCGCGGTCATGGCGGATGCGTTCAGCATCAATCCATTCTACCAACCTCGGGACAGTCTGAGCACCACTAGCTTTGCGAGCCGTATCTACCGCTTTCTTAAAGCTGAACAAGTCCCACAGCGACATCGAAATTCTCCTCGTTTCTTAGACAGTTGTCCATTCGTCGTCCTGAACCACGAGCATCGGCGAGACGAAAGTAGGGCTG
This sequence comes from Rhizobium sp. TH2, assembly GCF_024707525.1. Classification (NCBI taxonomy): domain Bacteria; kingdom Pseudomonadati; phylum Pseudomonadota; class Alphaproteobacteria; order Hyphomicrobiales; family Rhizobiaceae; genus Rhizobium; species Rhizobium sp. TH2. Next base: position 86,200 of record NZ_CP062232.1, read on the forward strand.
TGAGGGAACGCGGTTCGCACCGCGCTCCCGGCAGCGTGGAAGGCACGCGCCAGCGGAACTTGCTTGCCCAGCAATTCATGCAATTGGCCCGTAAAGAACGCTGCCTCCTTATCGTTGACTTCCCAACGGAAGCCGATAACGGCGGGAATCCCGGCCTGTGATAGGCGGAACACGGCTTCCGGGCCGCTGCTCTCGCACGACGATAATATGACGAGTTGGACTTCAGCTTTGCGAGCCCAGGCTGCGAACTCGCTTACTCGCAAAGGGAGCACGTCGCCGGGCGCACGGCCGGGCAGGATCAAATACGTGGTGTCGTTGTCAGCCCGAATGCTGTGGCCAGCATAATGGATGATCTGCGGTTTAGGGGTCTGGGCCGAGGGTGCCGCATCCAGTCGATTCCGCAGCACTGCCAACGCGTTCCCGTCGGCCGTCAGTGCCAGTTCCTCCGGAGCAACCAACTCCGCAAGTTTGCGCGCTTGATCGACAGCATCGAATTCGACATCCAAGGCCTGCAACGGTCCAAACATCCGCGCGCCGCCCGGACCAGGAAACTCGTATCGTCCATGCGCATCCGACTTGACGAAGATAATTTGGCCTGTGAGTTGCGCGGCATTCGTCAGTGCGGAAGCTGTCCGCGACTCGCTGGACAGACAGACGCGTCGAGCAATCGGCGCAAGAGAACGAACGAAGTTCTTCTTTAGCGGGTCATACAGCATCTCGAACGGCACATTGACGAACGGATTCGGCGAGTCCGGGCCAGGGCTCAGCAGGTTGAACCGGACGTGAACGCGGTCAAGCGTACCGACCTCGTCAAGGCATTTGGAGATCGCAGCGGTTACGGCTTGTCCGGCGTAGTCTGTTTCGTAAGAGATGTCTTCCCCCGCTACTTTCAATACATCGAACCAATTGTCGGTATAGCGCGCCGAACCGCCGCTACGCTGAATCGGCGTCCACTTAGCGAATTGTTCCTCCAACCGTCCCATCTTGCAGCGGCCAGCCCAATCCCGACTTGAAGATGCGCCCACAAGCTTGCCATCAAGCGCAACTTCCGTGCGGATACTTGCTGCTCCAATCTGTAGTTCAACTTTCGCGGTGCGCGGTGCGGGCCCGCTGATTAGCGGTGAGTCAGCGAGAGCCGCCGCAATCGTCGAGGGTGCGTCATTTGCAAGCAGCACAGTATCGGATGAACGCGACGCTATGCTCTCGAGACGCTCCGAGGGAAACGGAGACCACACCAGAAGAGGGATGATTTTGTCTGCCTTGCGCAATGCGTCAAGAACGTCGGTTGCTTCCAAGAGAGCGTCGCTCTGATGCTGGCCCGGGGCCGCGAGGGCACTGATGAGAACGCTTGCAAATTTGGAGGAGCGCAATGCCGCAAGCGACTGGATGACTGAACGGGGGCCAGGTACACCTGTGACTTCAACGTCATATGCTTCGAGCGCGATCTGCAGGAACTCGATCCAATTGGCATCAGGAGAGACAACGAGGAGGCGCTTCATACTGGCACCTCTTCGAATCCGGGCGAGTGATCGACGCTATCCTTGTCGGACTTTTCCAGCCGTATGATCCGCATTCCCCCTAATATGACCAACGTCCTGCCGCCTTCTCGCCGGACCTCAAGCCTTGCGGCATGCGCCCTCATCACTTTCCGAACAGCCTCGGTAGCGTGCGTTGCTACTTCGAATGCCATGGATTCAACGCGAGCGATTTGATCCGGCTGGTTGGAGTCCAGCGGCTCTTCTGAAAGGGCACTCACGATAGATGCGCTATTCTGAGTTGTCAGAACTATCTTGACGAACGCCTTTGAACCGACTTCCTCCAATGAGACCCTTAGGGGGGACTCTGCTGTACCTACGGCAAGCAAATGGCCGAGAAGGGAGCGGAACGCAAAGGCGAGGCGCTCCGGATCGCCCCTAACGACCAACATCTTGTCAGGTTCAAAGCCAAGTTCAATGTGCTCTACCTCGTCATCTGGAAGAAGTGACCAGAAGCGCCGCAATTCTGCCGCGAGGTCGAGAAAGCCGTTACGGCGCTTAGGAGCTGAGACGACATCGAACACGGACGCAATGCGCTCGAATGGTAGATCCGCTCTGGACAGATTGCGCGAAGCGCGGTCTATCAAACCACGTGCCGACGAGGAATCCTCGGCCGACAGCTTTTTCTGCGCGCTAGCGAGCAGTGCTCCCGTCAGGAGCAAGCGTCCATGGGCCTGTGCGGCCACGGTCCGCACCGCAGTTTCCATGTACTTCAAGGCGCCGATCCATTCCGCTTGTTCGACATCGGCCAGAAGTAGCACTCGGCGGTGAAATGCCTCGTCCCTGTAGGAGGCTACCGCTAGCGCGGTGCGTATGATGCCATCGGCTCCTTTTAACCGAAGGTGCATGCCGACGCTTGAAACCTGATCACCTGCGAGGAACTCGCGGGTCGTCCTATCGGCCGCATACCTCTTGAAGTCGGTGCGCTTGTCGCTACGAGAAAATATATGTTCCTTTGGCAAGCCGAGCAATTTTAGGGCCGCGACGTTGGCCCTTTCAATGCGTGTGGAACCGCCAAGCACGACGACGCCCTGCTCCACGACATTAAGCAGAGCCGCCGCGAGCCGCGCCTCAAACCACAGGGCGACCGCGCGCTCAATCTCGAGAATGACCTGTCTTAGCACTTCCTGGTCGGGGCGGGGAAAGGCATTGAATTGCGATGACTCAAGGTCAAGTATCCATTCGATTTCGGCGTCAGCGCGAAGGCCGATCTTGATCGGAAACGTAAGCGTCGACTTATGGTAATCGCTCACCCGGATGTAGTCGTGAGGCGTTGGCTCCTGCGTCACGTCCGCCACATAAAGTGCATGCCCCTTGTCCAAAGTTCGACCGAGCATCCCCGCCGTCAGGGGCTGTTCGTAATTGGTTGTGAAACTTAATTCTCCATGAGAGTCGTATTCCGCAACGACCTCAAACATGTTGCGAGCTCTATTGACGCGGAAGAGGCCTACATACTCCCACCCAAAGCCGCGACTGAGTTTTTTCACGAGTTGCCGGGCCAATTCCGTAGGCTGGGCGTCCGGCGTAAACAAACCCACGAGCTCCTGCGCAATCACCTGCGTACGCGCTTCGAACGCATCCTGAACTCGTCGCAGCACGCTTTCGAGGGACAGTGCGTCGAGCTTGATCTGATCGGCCTGTCCAAACGGACCGTAGGAATTGTCGCGTCGACGGGCGAGCGTGAGCACCGCCTTGACCCGGTTTCCGTCAAAGAGGGGTGCAACCAGGTAGCTGGTGGCTCTTCGTGCCTCGTATTCGCGTGTGACAATGTTGTTCCGCATGACTTCTGCGTGCGGGTTCTCTTCGTAGAATTTTTCAGAGTCCGCGACCCAACGCACCTCCCCCTCCGCCCAGCGCGCGAGACCTTCGGGTACGTCGACCCACCGGGCTGGCCATTGAAACTCGACGCCGCTGTCCATTGCAAAACGCCCTCGGACAAGCGTGGTGCCAGTGGTCGCTTCGTCGCCATGATAGTATTCGGCGAAGCTGACCAGATCGAAAGGGATCTGCCGCTGTAGGATCGCGATGACCGAACGCAACATCGACTCCGGTTCCACGCCCGGTCCGCACGCGTCGAGCATTTCGACCGAAGCCTTGGGCGGGGTGGAAGAGTCAGATAGGCGCATTGCGAGAAGTGCGGCCCGATCGAAAAAACCGGCGACAGCCGCGTCCAAGTCATTGTGACGCACGTGTTCCAGCGCGCGCGTGAGATCGCGCCAGTCGATCCCGGGATTGCGGAGCTGGACCGCCAAGGATCGGGCCAGATTAATCCAACGGTTCGGATCCGGGCTCAGAGCAGCTGTCGAAAACAGCGATGCGAGCTTGGTTATCCCGGATTCCTTATCATACAGCAGAGGTTCCATTCGCCATTTCCATGTCGATTGTCGCCACAGTCCGTGCGTCGCGGTCGCAAGCGGCCCCCGACTATTCATGGCCACCGAGACGGCGGCCATGAATAGTCGGGCTCATCTAGCGGAATGCGCTGACCTACTCTGCTCGGCTACCTTCTCGAACACCGTGTGCAGATGCAATCCAATCACAGGTCACGTGACGGAGCCGTTACATCGTCATCTCAAACAATGATTGGCGCGGAGCGCTAGGCTGCCGACCCAATACTTTGCACTACATTCGCAGGGAACCAACCACCGCTTTGCCGCTCGCGTTGTAACGAGAGAGTCACGCCGCATCTGCTTAGATGATCCCCCACGAGGCGACGTCTACCGTCTGACCGAGATCCGGGATCGGGATGTGGCTCAGTCATGACGTCCACCGTCGCGGCATCAACTCATTCAAAGAACGGAGGTAAGGGATATGCAAAGGCTCGAAGGCATTGCCGAGGTCGATTCCGACAGGGTCATCGCCGAGTTGATTTCGGCGGGTTTGTCGGTCGCAACGAAATTCCAGACGCCAGACCGGACCTGGACCTTGCTCGTCGACGGGCCCGGAGACGCCATGTCAGCGGCGAGAAGTCTCGTGCCCGAGGACGTCGATTACAAGCCTCCAGTCGCAGCATTGGATACGCCTTTGCCGATAAAAGCAGGGCCTGCGGGCAAATTCGTTTCCGCCCGCAAGATCGGCGACCGCCGCATTCTTTTCATCGACGAGAACGGCAGGGATTTTATCCGCGAAGGCGGGTCACGCGCATGGAGGAATTTCAACCCCGGCAATATCAGACGCGGTACCTTCGCGAAAAGCGCGGGTTCGATCGGAGACGACGGCGCATTCGCCATTTTCCCCGACGAGGATACAGGGCTGGAAGCCGTGGTCACCTTGTTGAGATCCAAGTCCTATAACGACCTCAGCTTGGTAGACGCCGTTTTCAAATACGCGCCGCCGTCCGAAAATGATTCCAAGACCTATGCCAAGTTCATCGAAGATCAGACCGGAATTAAGCGGACCACGGTCCTGTCGACATTGGGCATCGCCGAGATAAGAAAGATCGCAAGGACAATAAGGCAGATAGAAGGCTGGTCGAACGGTTCCGAGCATCCCAACATGCCGCCGTCTTCGTTGTCTGCGGACACGCAAGCGGTCGCTTCCGCTGCGGCTTCGGCGTCCGACTGGATGAGCACCGCGATAAGTGAAAGCCAGCTCCCTGCCAACGACCGCACGCAGTGGATCGACCCGGGCGAAAATCCGCGCATCCTGAATTATTTCAAGGTAGGCGCGCCCTGGTTCGATCCGGTTGGCGGTGACGAAGTCGACTGGTGCGCGGCGTTCGTGAACTATTGCCTCGTGACGGCCGGCTACATCGGAACGGAGCATCCGGGTGCGCGGTCGTTCTTCTGGAACAAGAAAAAGCAATTTGTTTCCCTGCCTGCGCCGACTTATGGCTGCGTCGCGGTGCGACGTTACGATCCCTTCACCGATCCGGAGTGGAAAACGGGCACCGGACATGTCGGTTTCGTCGTAAGCAGTACGGCGACGACCGTCACCCTCCTCGGGGGCAATCAAAGCGACACCGTGCGGACGACGACATTCCCGCTGGAGGAAAAGACCTCGGCCGGGAAGCTACTGTCCAAGTTCGTCGCCTTCATGATGCCAGTCGGCAACTGACCCGTCTTCGACCGACCATCGCGTGGGAGATGGACAACAACTATGGAGCCTGGTGCTTTTCCAACCGTCAACGTCAAGGACGTGAACGACGGCCTCTCGCGGCAGCTACAGCCGCTGTTGGATCTGACCTCCGCGAACGCGTCTGGCATCTCGGATCTTTCGTTGGCCGCACCTGTTGCCATGTTCTCGTGGGAAGCGCCAAAGCCCTCAAACTGAAGGAAGCGGAGCGCCTCGTGCTATCCACCAGCACCGATTTTCTGACGGCCTTCCTGATTGGTCTCGGTCGGCCGCCAACATGACGACACCGAAAGCGGTGGAGGACTGGCTCGGCTAAGACAGTGGGGAGAAGCGCTGCTCGGCAACTATTCCGACGCGCTCGAGAAAATAGCCCCCGAATTCTTCGAGCAAGTCCCGATACCGGATCTGGTGGAATTCGAGGCACTGCCCGATCAGACTGGGCGTGCGATCCAACAATGGACGACTACATGAAGTTGGCTCTAAATTCGGAAGGAGGGCATTTTAGACATACAAACTTCTTGGTCGAGTACGTCATCGACCGCTTCACGACGTTCTCTAAGAATCGTGGCGGGGCTTCGGGAGGATATCGTCAACCGCAGTGGGAAGGATGGACTTGACGCGTGAATCACCGGCAATCTTGCGTAGCATCGACACGTCACCATGGACGGCAAACGACTTTGCGATGCGGCTAACCGGGCCTATCGACGCGCCTCCCGCTGTTTTAACAATTTCGTGTGCCAAGGTTTCCACTTCGGAATTTGGCACATCTTCGCTCAGAAACACTTGCAGGCCGGGCTCGGCTGAGCCCGACTGCTCCAGATGTTTCATGACATCAGCCTTTTCCCAGTTCGGCGACTGACCCATGACAAATCCTTTGTTACAACGTCGACTCTACTTTTTCGCATTGCCGCGCCGTCGTGCTGCACCAACCGCCGGAACCAGCGCCGCTGCCGGCACCCCGACGCATTTGAGCGCCTTGATGGCGTCAGGCACGCCTCGGTTACCCCGGCTTTTATCCATAGTTGGTGGCAGCGTGCAGGAATTCAAGATGCAGTCCTGTATTTGGGTCACTGTGGCAAGCGGGTTGGCTTGGCACAGGATCGCGGCGAGCCCGGCAATGTGCGGCGTTGCCATCGAAGAGCCGGACATGGTTGCATACCCTCCGCCCGGGATACACGAGACGACATCGACACCGGGGCCCACGACATCAGGCACGAGCGCGTCTCGGTCGCGAAGGAAGGTCTCGCTGCTCGAGAAATCCGCGACCAGGTCATTGACGCTGCTGGCGCCGATCGAGAGAACTTCGGCATAGTTGCCCGGTGAGCGGCTTGACCCCGCATATTCGTTGCCGACAGCGATGACCGGCAGGACGTTACCATCGATCAACGCATTGATGAGGACCTGAAAGGCAGGTGTGAATCCGCGCAGTCCCAGTGACATCGATAGGACACGTGCACCTTGCCCGAGGACCCATTCCATGCCGCCGATGATGCGCGTGATGACGTCGCCATTTTCGATGACGAGTGCGCTCGCCAGCTTGCAACCGGGCGCCACGCCAAATCGTGCACCGTTGGCAAGTCCACGGCCGGCAATCGTGCCGGCAGTATGGCTGCCATGTTGACCGCTATCGCGGGGCGCCGCGTTGTCCACACGCCGCCCCGCGAGATCGAATTCGGCGAAGCTGTGAAGCGCATCGGCAAGCGCAGGGTGCGTTGCGTCGATGCCCGTGTCGAGATGGCCGACGATAACGCCCGTGCCGTCATAGCCCGCAGCCCACGCGTTGTCGACGTTGAGCCGGCGAATGCCCCACGTAACGTCTACCGGCTCAACTACTGCCATGGCTGCTGCCGGTCGGATCAGGCTGAGCACCGGTGCCTCGTGAATGGCGCGTGTTGCCGCATGGTGCCTGAGGTTGTTGATCGTCCTCCAGGTCACAATTCCGACGGCGACGCCGAGACGAGGGAACACGGTGACGGGTTGGGGCCGTATCTGGTGTTCCTCCGCGCTGTCGATCGCCGCGGCAGCGGCAAGATGGTCCGCCTGCGCCATGTCGGGAAATTCGAAGCACGCTTCGAAAGAAGGATCACCGATGGAAGCGGCAAAGCCCTCAGCGCCCAAGGCAAGTGCCGCGCCCGCAGTGTCGCGTCTCAGCGACACAAGAACTTTGGCAAAGCCCGTCCGCTCGATCGCGTTATCGACGTCGCTTGCCACGCGCGGCTGGGCCGGCGGGCGGGCCATCGCGCTTGTGCTTTCTGCGGGTGTAGCGGCCGCCGCAGCAGCGCCCGTGAAGCTGACATGGAGATGATTATCGTGGCCTCCGAGCGGAGTGACGCCCGATATGTTCGGATCGTTGAAGAAGATCGTCCTGATGGGCATCACCGCATTTTTGCGGACGATATCAACAAGGAGCCGTGTGCGGGCGGATGAGTAGGAGGCGTCCTGCCACGTCGAACCTTCTGCCCTGGCGTCTTTGCGCGGAACACGAAAGTCGACGTCGATGCCATGCTTATGATCCTTATGTGGTGGCACTGGCCCGCCGCCGTCACGGCTGATATTGCCAACGCCCAGCCGTATGCCAGTCGCTTGGAAGTATTCGTCGGCTATGGCTCGCACGGCCTGAATCGTGAGCGCAGTTCCGAACCTTTTCTGGACGGGGCCGTAAGCGTAAAAGCTTGTCTCGGAGGCGGGCAGTTGCACGTCAATTGGGGCGACAGCCGCAGCCATTGCGTCGTCGGAACTGTCAGGTGCCTCACACGCCGTCTCTGCCGTGTCTTCTTCGAATTGTTTGATTTGCGACGGCTCCGAGAGGGCGAGCGATGCCGAATTGTCGGCGAGTTTGCCATTGCGGGCGAGGACGTAGACATGTGTCTTTGTCCGCCAGCTCAGACTGGCCCAGTCCCGTGTGTCCGGCCCGAAGCCTCCATGAGACTCGGTCGTTTTGCCGTTGACGATCAGCAGGACGTGTCCAATTCCCGAGGCTGCGTCCTGTGGGCGCAGAAAGGCGATGCGCACGACGCCGTCGTTCAACGCACCGTCCGCCGGTGTGCCTTTCAAAAATCTGTTTGCCTTGACCCAATCATGCTGCACGACAGAACCGTCGGGAAACTTGAGTCGCGGCGTAGTGACCCGGCGGATGGCTTCGCGTATGAAGCCGCTGCAATCGACCTGAGTGAAATCGCGTCCGGGTACCGCCCCAAAGAACGGCACCTTGTCACCCAGTCCGTAGCGAACGCGCGGGGTCGACGACCTGCAGGCGTCGCGAAAGGCGAACGCGGCACTGCTGTCAAACGCAATGGTGCTCGCCACAACGGCTTGAAGCTCAGCCCCTTCCGGGTCGCCACCAGGAACGCCAAGATTGGCGAGCATGCGGGCGGTATCGAGATCAGCGCTGGCGTCTGGGTCGAGCGGGGCGTAGCCAGGATCCTCATCGGCTCCCCGGGCGATATCAAGCGCAGCAACGGTGCTCTGCGCAAGACCTAACCCGTCACCGTGCGCGGCTTCCTCGCAATGGGGCAGAAGGCGCATCACATCCGTTGCATATTGTTCGGCGCGCGGACCGGAGCCATTATAGGCGCGCACCGCAGCGCGTATGCTGCTGCTGCCCGTCGCAACAAACTTGCGCTGTAGTTCATCGACAGCACGTTTGACGCATTCCCCAAAATCGTACCACTTCCGCTCGCGGAAGAACGCTTCGTCAGTTTGAACGTGTTGGAGATCGTACTGGAAGATGCCGTAACCTTTGTAGATCATCGAGGAGGCGTTGAGGCCGCGCGCGGCGCGCGCTTTGTTGGTCTCAGCGATGAGGAGGTTGGTAAATACCTGGCCGTAGGTGGCGCGAAATTCAGACGTGTTGACAGGGAAGGCTGATCGCGGGGCACCGGAAACGTCGCCACTGGCATCATAGACGCAGAGCCTCAGAATCTCTGCCGAGCTTCGACCAGCGGTCAGCGGCAGCCAGTAGATTCCCGCCTCGCGGCAGGCGATGGCGCATAACAACGGCACGCTGAAACGCGTACCCCGCACCGCGTCGTCGAGTTCGTCGCGGAAATGCCGTACCATCCAGCGTGTTACGGCCTGCGCAGTATCCTTCTCACTATTGGCTACGGCAAGAAAAGTGCCGTCGAAACTTTCGCCTCCGGTTCCCGTATTCTCCAGCCCCAGTTCCCGTCCGCCGACCCATGCGTGTGGCGGTATGGGTAAGTCAGTCGCATCGCTTGTCCCGAACCTGTTGCCAGCTTCAGCCACGCCGAGATAGGCCCACGAACTCTGGCCAGCCGCCGCCGCCGAAAGCTCAATGGCATCCCCGATCTCGCTCGCGTCGGCCGTCTCGAAGCCGGCGCTCTCCACGCCGGTTCCGAGATAGGATTCGATGCCGCGCGCAAGAGCCTTCGCGATCCGAATGCGATATGCCTCGGTTTTCAGCTTTGCTTCTTCGTCAACGCGGTCGAGGAAGCTGACCTCAAGCAGGACAGCGGCGGTGCGGGATGAATGGCTGACGCGATCGATAACCCCGAACGCAGCCTGCTTGACGCCGCCAGGGTGGGATCTGTTGCGATCGGAAAGACCCAGTTCCGAGACCATGGACCCTTGCACTGTGACGCAAAGACGTCGGGAAGCGTCGATATGGTTGTTGTGGACGAATGTCTCGGTGCCCTGTGCGTTATGGTTATCCGAGGCGTTGAAATGGATTGAGACGAAGACGGGGGCGGCGCGCATTTTTGCCACCGCCGCCCTGTTCGCCAGCGACAGGTTGTTGTCACCGTCGCGCGTCAGCAGAACCTCGAATCCTCGGCCTTCGAGGACCGCCTTGGTCTTCTTCGCGACATCGAGCGTCAGAGTCTTCTCGAGCGTGCCCGATGGGCCGATCGCGTTGTTCCAGCTTGAACCACCGAGCTTAACGGGAGGAGCTGTTCCGCCATGGCCGGGATCCAGCACGACAACTGCTCGGCTTGCCGCCTCGAGGCTGGGCAGATTGCCGCCGGCCATCGTTTCGAGCGCCGCGATGGCGATTTCGGCACCGTCCGGGCTGCCGCCGGCGGCGCTCTCAGTGGCAATTTCGGCTGCCACTATTGCAATCGCCTTGCGAAATTCCTCGGCCGCGCGGCCAAAGCCTTCATTCTTTGGATGCAGTTCGTCGAACCAGCTTGCGCGACCCTTGTCGACTTTGCCTCGCAGGTCGACGAACCGAAAATTGCTGAACTCGGACTCAAGTGCTCGCAGTCCTGAGGTGAACCTATCCAACACTAACCCGACGATCTTGCGGCCAATGGCAAGCGAAATGCCGCGATCGGCCAGCGGTTTGCCGATCCATCGGGCGCCGTCCTGGGGGTAGGGCACGTCATAAGCATGGCCGAGCACCCGGACCTGAGGAAAGCGCAGGCGCACGTCGGTCAGGATGCTGCGATAGGCCGCCAAAACCTTCCGCAGTTCGGCATCGAGCATTGGCAGGTTCAATAGATCCTCGGCCTGTTTGCCTGCGGCAAAGGGGAGCAGCAAGGCGGCAAAGCGTCCGTCGCCGAGAATGTCGTTGCCGCCGCCGGAGAGAATCAGAATTCTCGCCGAGCTCTGGGTCAGGGCGGGAAGATATTCCTTGCGGGCAGCCATGTCCTCGACTAGGTCACCGGCGGCGCCCAGCGAAAAAATCGCCTTGTCGGAGTCGTTGCCGAGCTGGTCAACGATATCATCGAGCAGAAGCGGATACTGGGTCCAGCTATCGCCCTCTTCGACTATATGCAGCCCTTTGAAACCAATCGCGGTCTTTGTCTTGTAGGTAACCCAACGGCTCGCACGGGCGATCTTGTTGGCCCAGTTGAGGGCTGCATTGCTTTCGAGCGCGACCTCGGCCAATTGGCGCTTGATTTCAGGCCTTAGCTGGATAGCGGCATCGAAGGGTTTGTCGGCCTCCTGGGAAGGCTCGTAAAGTTCGTGAAGCAGCTTTTCGAGCGCCTCCCGATCGCCCGCGGCTACCGCTGCATCGATCCGTTCCTGGATCGTGTCGGCAAGTGTCTGGCCTTCATGCACATTCATAGCCGGCATTTTCATTCCCTCCGACGAGCATGATTGGAAAAATGTTTTGGCGCAGATGCAATTCTGAGTGGGTCCGGTCCCGCGAGTTGACCTAGCGGCCCGGGCGTTACTTGCCCGTTACAAGGCGTCTCGAATTGGTGCTTGACCTGCAAGAGGTAATATTATGGGACCGGTAGCGGTCCGGATGCGATCGATGACAGGGACTGCCGTGCCATCGTGCCGCGGCCGGGCAGAGCGAGGGTGGTGGAAACTCACCGCATCACGCCGGTGGAGACCCCATATGCAGCCTTGTAACGTTGCCGTCACGGCATACTCGCTATTTCTTCCGCAAAGCTTGGAGCCTTGCCTAACTTCTCGTCGCCCGGATCGAATCCGCTACGAGGGCATGTGAGGTGGAGAGGATACGGAAATTGTCCGACATATCATTGTTCCGGCCGTCAGAGCTCAAGAGGCAGCGCGATCGTGCGGAATGGTTGACGCCTTTGGAAATCCTTGTAGGCGCCTCGCCGCAGGACGGAACCGATTGCTTCGTGGGCCGGCGCAACGAACTGAAGACGCTTGTGAACTTCACGGACGTGCTTCGACCGCAGTCTGTCGGAGAAATGGAAACACGGCTCTTGCGGAGCGCGAGCAGTTCGTGCTTGCCCAGCCCGGGGGCACGCGCGATGATGCTGGTCGCCCCGAGCGGACTGGGCAAATCGACACTCGTCGCGAAATTCGCAATGACCTACGTCCTAAAGTCGGCGGTTCCGTTTCCTTTCATCTATTTCAATTTCGGCACGGCATCGAGTCGGCCTCGGCGATCCCTCGATCTTCTCGTCGAGGCCGCCCGGCAACTGTCACTTCAATTTCCCGACTACTGCCGTTCGTTCACCAACCTGAAGGGTAGAGTGAGTGATTGGATTGCAGAAGGAGATGACGTTGGGCACCGCTCGAAGAAATCGGGCGACGACAGCGCCTTACAAGGATCGTCCGAGACATTCTTCGTCTCGTTTCGAGACCAACTGCAGGCGACGTCGCGATGGTCGGATAGGACCGTGATGGTGTTCGACGCGCTCGAGACCATTCAAAGCAGCCCCGACGCAATGTCGGACCTGAAGGAGTTCCTACGGTTGTTGTGCGCGAACGGCTTCCCACAGCTTAGGCTGTTGTTTGCCGGTCGAGCCGAGGTTGCGGAATTCCGCGATGAGCCTTGGCTGGACATGGTGAAGAAGCCGCTCACTTTGGGTCCGCTCGGCATCGCCGAAGCGTGCGAGATGGTGAACAGGCTCGGTGCCCTTCTTTTGAGGGATAATTGGCGGCCGAGTTGGGCCAACAAGATCGCGGGGTGTTCCAATGATCCACCCGGCCGTCGCGAACCGTTGGCGTTGCGTGTCGGCGTCGAGCGTATTTGCTCCGCCTCGAAGGAACAACGAGACAAGGTCGTCGGCGACTACGCGGAGAGCTGGGCGCTTGCCGCCGGATCAGTATCAAACGACCGTTGCAAGCGTTGAAGTGATTTCTACATCCATCGGCGCGCAGTCCTTTAGTTCGCAGCACTTCTACCCGTAGCGGTGTTTCCATTGGCGGCCTTCAGCTCGATGCCAGGCCGCTCGGCCAGATACAGACAATACTCCTCGAAGGCATCTGCGAAAGCCAGCGCGACCTCCGATTCCCGCCAGCCAGTCTCGAGGAAAGCCAGGACGACGTGTCGGGCTGTATCCCTGGTGATCTTTGTCAGCTCACGGTTCCGCCGGCGGTCGGCTGCACTGGACACTGGCGACTTCACGAGAATTTCCATCATTGACCTCCTTGCGGACTGTTTAAGCTGAATATTCGCTGCTGCCTGCTGCTCCGCCATCGCTTCCGGCCTGTCTGCGTTTCGCTCGTTCATCCTCCGACCGCCGCACAGCGCGCCTTGATCTTCTCGATTGCGTCCTTGTACTCGGGCAGGGGATTGTCCCACCCAGCAGGCCGGACCGGGGAGGGCATCGTTTTCTCGGCAGCCTGCCGCAACAAGCCGCAAAACCGCTTCGTCGGGGCAGCCAGTTCGTGGCACTGAGAGCAGGCTCCTTCCCCCTTGTGTTCCATTGGCGAAGGGTTTTCCCAATCTTCCTGCCCGATCGGCGTATAGCGCACGTCGGGAAGACGCTGTTTGACTGCGTCCAGCGGGGTTCCGGGATGAACCAGGAAGACGTTCTCGCCGCGATGGCAATCAGTGCATCGTTCTCTCATGTTCGAACCGTTGCCCATAGTGCGGACATCGAGTTGAATTTCCAAACCCCGAATCCGGTTATCCATGCGCTCGCCCGGGACGACGTTGTCCCAGAAGCAAGCCTTCCCGGTTGCCTTGCTCTGGCAGATCATGCCCACTGCCTCGTACCACCGGTTACGATTCTTGCGCACGAGCGCGTAGCAAAGCCCCTGACCGTTTGGTTCCTCGTACGTGAAGACCTCGGTTGTTCTGGCATCCGGGAAATCCGCGAAGAAGAAGGGTAGCTCGCCGCGGGAAACCCACCTTTCGTCCGGCCAGTTGGGCGGAATCGGCACGTCGTTTGCCCGGCAGGTCTCGATGTAGCTGTCACCTGGCTTTGCCGAAGTGTCGTCCTCGCTTTCGACCGTTATTGCCTGGGGCAGCGCTCCATCGGGCGCTGTCGACATTGCGGCGAGGCTTTCTCCGATGACACTCAGCCTTCCACGCACGAACTCCCTTTGATCGCGGCTCAAGCGGTGAATTCCCTTCTCGATTTCGGCTTGCCGGGCAAGCAATTCTCTGATTTCGGCGGAAACATCGGGAAATTCCATCGGCAGTTCCGATGGCGTGCTGTCCCCCCCAGTCGGTCCCCAGACTGTCGAAGGGGCACTCTCGATAAGCTTGAGAACGGACTGCTGGATGCTCCTGATCGCGGCCGTGTCGAGTTCGATCGCCGCACGCTTCCGATTCACCGCCACACCGTGATAGACGTAGCTGATGTCCTCGATGACGGGATGGTTTCCCGACCCCCACGGGCTGAAGACCATGAAGGCGATCAGTGCGACTGCCACCGGAACGATCGTGAAACCTCTTTGAGATCTGAAATGCCACGCGCCGATGCGGCTGGTCGGTGGCGGTCTGCCGCCACCGCGGCTGAAGAGCCTGATGATCATCCAAGGCAATCCACGTCAGTGATAGCCCTGAACATGCCCTAGCTCTACCGTTCCGGATACCGATGAAATATCCACGCCTGCGATCTTGAGTTCGTCCAGTACCGAAGCGAGCGCCATGTCCAGGAAGTATGCCGGAAACGATACATTCAGATCCTGCGCCGTCTGGCGTGCGAAACTGACGATGCGCGCGAGTGCTGCAAGTTCTTTCTGAAAATTCTCCGATTGTTCGACAATACTGCGTTCCATCTTAGCCCCCGAATTGCCAACCCCCTGAAAATTTGGGGGTTTACTTGAAAAAGATAAACAGTCGCGCCGTTACATCGCCGTTACAAACGGGCGGCGTTCGGCCGGAATCCGACCACAAAACGCTCGAATTGATCCGTGTGTGAGAACGTCCAGCAGGGCGGAGGGCCTCTCACATTTTCTGCTTTCTCGACCAGTTCAACCAGCATTTGCGCGTCCAGCGACTTCCGGTCGATGGCAGCCGACTTCGCCAACGCCAGAATCTCGGCAGCACGATCGGGTGGAACACGTGCCCTGTCGATCACGTCCCGCCAGGTCCTATCCTTGAAATACAGGCCCTGCGCCGCATTCAGGAGGTGAACGGCTTCCTCGGCGCTTATCAGATCCCGATCGCGCCAGGCGGCGGCGGTCCACATGACGTTCACAAGAGGCACCGTGAGCGGTTTGTAACTCAGTTCGCGTGGGGCGTGTGCCAAGGCGACCGCGTCGTCGTCGAGGATGGATCCGTTTTTATATGCCTCGAATATCTCTCCAACGCCGATCATGCCGAATTCCATGCACTCGACCGCCCTCAGCGCACCCATGCTGGCGGCTCCGAATACGCTGACGCCGCATGAAAGGGCGTGGAGGATCTCCTTGTGCCAGATTGAGGACACCGACTCGAAGAAGCCGTCGATGATGCCGATCACATTGGCACCGTTTGCGACCGCGCGGTAAACATCGCCCTGGAAGGCGGGACCGCGAAACTCGACTGAGGCTTCGGCCGCGCGTTGCAAGCCGGAAAGTGAGGGGCCTGCGAATACGATCTTCATTCAGAACACCGTCAATTTCGCGAGCGCCCTCGCGCCATATCTCTGGCGGCGCGCGCCTTCCGGGTTCTCGAGTTCCGGCACGAAGACCTTCACGACCGAAAACTTGTTTTCCTCGGGTGTCAGGTGAACGGCGAACAACCGGGTCACACGCTCCGACAGGGTATCGAAAAGTAGCGACGCCATTTCCGGCAGTCCTGCGCCGGGATGGCAGGCGTCGGGCGGCGGCGGCTTGACAGCGGGACTGGCAAGATCCTCGACGAGATCGGGGGACAGTTCGTTCTCGTAGGCGCTCGGATCGACGTCGTCTCTTGCGCCGGTTATGAGGGTCAAGCGCGACTGCGCTGCCTCGGTGATGGCACGGATGGTCGCGCGTGCCGCGATCGGGTGTGCTCCGCAGCCGCCCGCAGCGTCGATATATCTGAATGTCGTCGCGCGGCTTTGAACGGGGCCGATAAGAGCGGAGACGACTGGAATACCGAGATCACTGGTCTTGTCGAAGAGCACAAGCCGCAACCCGGCATCCGCGATCATGGTGGAGAGCTTGTCCACCACGGGGTCGCCGAGGTCGGATGGGTCGAACCTCGACCGCAGCCTGGCGTCCCGCCGTTCGAGCGACCAAAGGATGTCGGCGTCGCGTTCGACACGCTCCAGCAATCCGTGAAACAGCGCTTCATCGAGGGTGTTTCCAGACGCCAGCCCGTCGGATGACTGCCAATACCGGGCGTCACGCGTCCGATCGATCGTGACGGCTTCGAGCGGAAGCAGGATGGCGGAGCCTGTGAGCAGGTTGCGGCCTTCGATCCATGCGAGGGGTTTGTCGCCGGCAGCCGGCACCTGCCGAAATCCGACAAAGCTGTCGAGCGCGTCGTGATCCAGGCGTTTTGACGTGAGAGAGTAGCGGGTCTCGACCACGTGAGGGATCGCCACACATTCGGCCACTGCGCGTTCGATGGCCTCCATGACGGCCGACGCACGCGCATCGTCGTCAGTGATGCCCTTTCCCTGATGGATCGAAAGCGACCTTGCGTTCGGGCGCATCGCGTTCCAGACGGGAATGCCGACACGGTCAAGCCCGGTCACCCGGGCGACGCGTGTGATGCCGTAATTCCTAAGCAACGGCGTCACTTTCTCCAGCGTCTCGGCTGCAGCACAGACACGGTCAGAGTAGATCCCCACGGGACGAATGCCGGAGCCAGAGGCTCCGGGCGGTTCCGGCTTGATCGGTGCTGGACGGGCTGTAGCCAAGTTGGGCTACGGCTTGCTGTCAAAGCGGTTTGTGAACGCCACGGAGTCGTATTTTCCGTTGAAGGCGTCGTCGTGATCATAAACGGTCACGGCCATATCGACATTCGCGATAAGCGTGGCGCCCTTGGACCGAGCCGAGGCGGTGTGGCCGAACGGCGCGGTCAAAGTATCGGGCAGTGGCGTGACCGACTGCATGTCGAAGTCCACGAGCCAGTACCCACTTTCACCAGTCACACCCAATACTACGTACTTTGCCATTGTTCACGTCTCCGTTGTTAGACTACTTGAAACCCGCTCTCTTCAGACCTTCCCGGTAGTGTTCCTTGTGCCAATTGTCCTTCACCGGCATGATCGAAAGCCACTTGTCTACCTCGAAGTCCGGATAAATCTTCATCGTCTTGCGCATCAGCCTCTTGGCCTTCGAGGCGTCGCCGAGCATTCCCCAGCAGGCCGCCGCCAACCGAGTGGCACCCGACTGGTCATCCATCTTGCCGACATACTTGAGCGCCGTCTCGAATTTCCCGAGGCAGTAGTTCGCCCCGGCCGCGGTCCACCAGTAAACGTCGGGGCAAAGGGGATTGAGGTCGATCGCTTTTTCGATCTTTTCGAGAGCAAGCTCGGGATCCGAGGCATGGACCAGCGTGTCGGCATAGTCCGCAATGAGGTCAGCGTGGGAAGGAGCACGTTTTTCGGCCTCGTCGAATGCGCCCACGCTCTCGTCGAAATCGGCCCTGTAGAGGCTTGTGACGCCAAGTTGGTGATAGCCGCTCGCATTGCCCGGATCCGCGTCGATGGCGCGCCGCGCATGCCGTTCCGACGACAACAGCAGCTCGTTGTCCCCCCGCGCCGTCACCAGCCATTCGAGATGTTCCGTTCGCGCCAGTCCGCTCAAGGCATTGGGGAAATCGGGCGCTGTCTGCAGCGAAGCACGAAACATCTTGCGCGCGCGTCTGAGATGCATGAGATCAAGCTTGCGCAGATGGAATTGCCCGAGGAGATAGTGCTGATAGGCGTCCGGCGCGGTGATGTTGGCGATCTTCGCGAACTCGTGCCGCTCGATCTGGTTGGTTACAGCGACGACCAGATTGCGGACGATGTCCCGGTACGAATGGCTGAGGTTGCCTGCGGCAATGTTGAACCGCTCTGCCCAGATGAGTTCGTCCTTGCGGACATCCGCAAGCCCTCCGAAGAGCAGCAAATCCTCGCCATCCTGGCGGAGGCTGGTCTCGAAGGCGTAGCAGACAAGATGGCGCGCGTAAGTCTCGTGACGGGGCTCTGGAACGCGGGCGATTTGGCGCGCGGTGTACGGGGCGACCACGGCGACGGTTCGCGCCTGGCAGAGCGCGACAGTGACATCTTCGATCAACGCTCCGCCAAGCGCAGCGGCATTGCCTGACAATTCCTGAGGCGGAAGAATAAGTAGACGCGGCAGGACGGTGTTGCTGTCGAGGCCGGGTTTTTGGACGCTGTCCTCGACTTTGCCTGGGCGTGCAACTGCCGGGGATTGGGGGAAGAGATCGCGCATCAGGTCGACGAGCTCCGGTTCAGGAGCAACGCCGAACTCGGAGCGTATCCGGTCCTGGTATCGGGCGAAAAGCGCGCGGGCCTGGACGCGCTGCCCCGCGGCAGCATAAGATCCGAGAAGAACGCGATGGGCCGTCGTATTGAACGGGTCGAGGTTCAATAGGCAGAGACAGGCCTTGCGGACAACATCCGTGTTCGCCGCGCTGCCATCCTCGTCGGGCGCTGCCGTAATGGCTGCCGCAAGCTGCGATACATGGCGGGACCGCTCGGATACGGCCCAGAGTTCCGCTTTCTGTGAATCCAATGCGATGCCGGCGAGAAACTCTCCGGTCATGAGGGCGATCATCTTGATTATCGCCGCCATGGGATCGACCGTGACATCCCGGGGAAGCTCGTCCAGATCGCAGATTAAGCCTTCCGATCGGAGAACGACGTCGGTGTCTTCGAAGCCTAACACTTCGAAACCGTCCGCGTTTTGTCTTGCTCTTATGCGCGCCAGAAGCTGCCTCAGGTTGCCGAGCAGATTGGACTGATCGGCATCGCCCCAGAGAAACTCGGCGAGTTCCGTGCGGGAAACGCGGCGCGTCCGGGTGGTCGACAGATAGGCGAGGGTGGTCAGTCCCTTTTCGGAAAAGGTAATCGTCCTGCCGAACTCGTCGGTCAGCCTGGCACCTGAAAACGTCGTGAGCCTCAAGACCAATGCACCGCCCCCGGGGAATAGTCAGTTAACGCTCGGTCGCTCGCCCTCGTCGGCGTCATCGTCGGCGAACGAGGATGCTAGTCCTTCGGCGTTGCCCAACGCCTTGGTGAGCGCGACAACTGACCGACGAATCTTCGTGTCCTTGATCTTGAGGAACGCGTGGTTGAGCAGTACACCTTCTTTCGTCGCGAGGAAGTTGGAAATAGCCCGCTCATCCGACGGACCTTCGATGCCGTCGAGTGAAACTCCACCGTGCTCCTGCTGGAAAAAGAAGCTGATGGGAACCGCGAGGGTCGTCGCTATCGCCTGCAGGCGCGAGGCACCAACCCTGTTCGTTCCCTTCTCATATTTCTGGACCTGTTGGAATGTAACGCCCAGATTGCCGGCCAGCCGCTCCTGGGACATTCCGATCATGTTTCGGCGTATCCGGATACGAGATCCAACAAAAACATCGGTCGGATTGGGTGATTTCAAAGACATACCGAGTCCCCCTCGCGTTCGCGACCTGAGCCGCAATCATCCCTTGAAGTCATCCAGCCTACAACTTATCGCCGTTATTTCAACCACTATTTAGTTCTTAGTAACGATTAACTCCGATCGAGGTTGGATTGAACATCGGCAAGATGCTTCCGCTCTTTATCTTCCTTTCCACATAGCAACCAGCACTCGATTGGGTTGAACAAAAAAGTACGAGGCTTATGTCAGCGCGCGAATATGCTTTCGAAATCACGGAAGCCTTTTACTTCGATCGGATTGCCGCTGGGGTCGAAGAAGAACATAGTGCGCTGCTCGCTTGGTTCGCCGGCAAAGCGAACCATCGGCGGTATGTCGAACTTGATTTCAGCGGCCTCCAGGCGGTCCGCCAGTACAAACCAATCATCGAGTGGGAGCACCACGCCGAGATGCGGCATCATCACCATATGATCGCCCACCTTGCCCGTTCGGGTAACGGCGAACGGCGTGCCGAGATGCAAGGAAATCTGATGCCCAAAAAAATCGAAATCCACCCACGAGTCGGTGCTGCGGCCTTCGCGGCAGCCGAGAACATCACCGTAGAAGCGCCTCGACGTGTCCAGGTCGGTCACGTGATAGGCGAGATGGAAGGCAGAGCGCATATGGAGTTTCCTTGTTGAGGATGATTAGCGAACGCATCCTGCATAGCAGAACAAGAGCCATTGTTTATAATGGCGGACAGGATCTCGACGCAGTGCAGGGGATTACATCGAAAAATGCCGACCCGTGATCAGGAGACCCACGGGTAATTCACGGTCCCTGCTCGTGATCGGAGTACTGGCCCCAAGCTATGGGCTCATTGACCGGGCCGAGGCTCTTCGTTCCTTGCGGAGAGTTCAGTACCCTGGCCGTCGTCTATAAGTTCGTGATCGTTTGCGACTGTTCGTTGATGTCATGTCGCCGCTCGGCAATTAAGACTGCGGCTTCCGGCCTCCTGAACGTCCATTGAGGCCATGCCCCAATGTGGCGTTTTACAGAACCCGAGCTTCAGGGGCATACTTGGAAAACTGGATACGGCATCAATCGTTGCAGGCAGGGCGTCCTGGGCAACTGCGCTATTTGGTATGGTCTGCGGTTTGGTTCCCATCACGGTGAGAGAGCTGTTGCGCCGAAAAATCACAGACCCCACCGCAGGCACTGTTAGATTGACGACGCGTTTGCGATCGGCTTTCGGGGTATCGGGATGAATGACCGATGTCGCCGGTTTCCGTGGAATAGAGGCATGGTGTGATCGAGCCCGGATTGTGGAGATCGTGCTGAAACTGTAACTATCGCGTATCTGGAATGCGTGAAAGTTGCATGGACATTGTAGTCTGAGGAAGAATACCGTAACTATCGCGTATCTGAAATGCGCGAAAGTTACAAATATGCCGCTCTATCTCGTCGGCGAAAATATCGACAAAACCCGCGGTTTCCGCCAAGCCGAGGCTGGCAAGCTCGTCCAGTTGATGCGCGGCATCTATGTCGACGCCGACGACGATATGGACCTAACGGTGCGGACCCACGCGGTACGCATCGCCAAATACCTTTATCCAAACGCGTACCTTTCGGCCGCCAGCGCCGTACTGCTCGGTCCGATGCGTGATGGCCGCCTGTTTCTGACCGGCCGCCGCGTGCAACGACAGCGTATCAGGACGCTCGAAATCATCCAAAATAAAGCGCCGGACCACCCCTCCGTTGCGCAGGCGGTGGTCGGCGACGACATGGGTGAACTGCGCGTGGACGTGTCTTCACTGCGCCAGCGTTTTCTGGAAGCCTTTCGCATCCGTAGCGAACATGCGGCCTCGTTCGACGAAACGATGAAAGAGGGGATCGCCGCGCGCCTGATCGAAGAGTACGGCAGCCCGGACGCCGCCGCCGACGCTGTTTTCAAGCTCGCTCGAGACAATGATTGGCTTGATGAAGGGCGCGCAGCCGAACGTTTCCTCAAACAGACACCGACCGCAGTGGTCGCCGTCACAAACCAAGCCGCGCTCGACCTGATCGTGGCTTGGCACGGGGTACCGATCGGCAACTTGGTGCACGATGGCTTCGAATGGCGATGGCAGGCGGCCAATCTGGATGGTCCGCCACTCGTGCGCCAGACCACGCCTGGCAGGCTGCCGCCCTTCATTGAATCTCTTCTCCCGGAAGGCTGGCTGAACCGCGTCCTGAATAGTCCGGACGAGCGGGTAGAGCTGCGCACGGGCAAGCGGTACATGTCGAACATCACGATCGTGGAACGGGCGGCCGAGCTGGCAGCCATGCCGGCTGATGTCCTACTGACGCGACTGACTAGCTTTACGACGGATCATATGTTCACGGGGACCTACGCCGGTCCCGGCCGCGGCGACATCCATGATACGTTCGAACAGAATCTGGCACGGATGTTCGCGACAGGCGCGACACCGCGCCTGTCGGGCGTCCAGATCAAGGCGCCGATGTTCCTCGATGCCGACGGCATCCTGATGCCGAGCACGGACAAGCCGTTCACGCATATTCTGAAGCCTGCCGGCACGTCCGGATTCGAGGCGCTACCGGCGATCGAATGGCAATCGATGGAGCTTGGCAGCGCGGCTGGATTCACCGTCCCGGCGATTGCGCTCGTTGCCATGCCGGATGGTATGCCGGCAGCCCTTGTTGTCGAGCGGTTCGACATCCGCACCCGCCTTGATGACATGCGCTGTCTGGCGCTCGAAGACATGACTTCGGTCTTGGGAGTGCGGGCGGAAGACAAATACACAGGCACGATGGAACGGATCGCGGCCGCGCTGCGCCCTCTTTCGACCGACGCGGATGCGGACCTGCTGCTGCTCTTGCGGCGGGCACTGTTCGCCTGGCTGATCGCAGATGGTGACATGCACCTGAAGAACATGGCGGTGCTGAAGATCGCAGAGCCAGCGAGGGGAGATTTCAGCTCGGTTCGCATGGCGCCGCTCTACGATGCCGTAACGACACGGGTGTTTCCAAACCTGCAGCATGACCGCATGGCCCTCAAAATCACCGGTAAGGACGAACGGCTGAAGCGAGCCGATTTCAAGCGTTTCGCTGCGACGGCGGGTATCCCGGCGGCGGCGGCTGATACGGCCATGGATGAACTCGTCGCAGCACTTGCGCGCGGGCTGGAACAGCTTGCGCTGCCGTCGTCGTTGACAGATGGATCAGTCGGTGCTGAACGAGCAGCGCTGATGCGGGAGCTTGTCCGCGAACGCCTTCACACATTCGAATAACCTCGAGCAATTGAGATTCCGCTAGCAAACCGAGATGATGCTTGGGTCCCTCTGCTGGATGAACGACAAGTACAGTCGTGCACGTTGGTTTTCATAATGCTCACCGACGCAAGCCATTCCAACCCGCCTTCAGCACTTATCAGATATTTGAAAAGCGACATTATTACATGTAAACAGCGCGTTGGCATCATCAAGATAGGGATCTGGGTTCGATTCCCATAAAGACCTCGAAATCGTAGCGCTGAACGCGGAAATAATTTCCGCTTTGGCGCGGGTTTAAATATCCCATGGATCGCGGAGACCTGCAGTTCGATTCCGCTCAAGGCGCTCATAAATACTCGTAGTGCGACCATTGGGAGTAGACCTTCCTGACCCAGGCCACCAACGAGGATTTCAAGGTCGGCGAGCAAACGCCCGTGCCATGTCTTGCGTACCCTGATGTGCAGGGAGATCAGCGCCACTCGTGCATCAGCGACCACCGGTTCGGCAAGCGCCATTTCCTTTTGCGCCGTCGATTCTCCGCGAGTTGACCGTTCGCTTTACCGACATGGAAAGCGATTTTTTGGAAGAGGATTCAGCCTGTTAGACGCCGAAATTTGCGACGAGCCGAAGAAAAATGGCTGAGCCGGCATAGGAGGGCTCCGGCCCGCGCTCAGATCAAGAACACGCTGAAAACAGGGAAGGTCGTCAACAGCACGATGCGCAGCAGATCCGCGCCGACGAACCAGACGATGGCGCGATAGGTCTCGCGGATCGGCACTTCCTTCGCCATGGCGGCGATGATGAAGAGGTTAAGCCCCACAGGCGGTGTGATCAACCCGATCTCGGCGACCATCAGCACCAGGATGCCGAACCAGATCGCGAAATGTTCGGGCGAGAGACCGAAATCCATTGCAGTGACGATCGGAAAAAAGATCGGCACGGTGAGGACGATCATGGACAGCGAATCCATGACGCAGCCGAAGATGATGTAGAGGATCAGGATGATGATCATCACTGTCATCGGCGTGAAGCCCTGGGCGGTGACCCATTCGGCACCGACCTGCGGCAGCCGAGAGAAGGCGAGGAAGGAGTTGAACACCGTAGCGCCGAGCACGATGAAGAAGATCATGCCGGTCGAGACTGCGGTCTCCTTGAGGCATTGGAACAGCGCACCCTTGCCGAGCCCTCCGCGCAGCCATGCGATGAGGCCGGTGCCGACGGCGCCGACGGCCGCGGCCTGGGTCGGCGTGAACCAGCCGAGATAAATACCGCCAACGACCAGGAAGAAGATCACCAGGACCGGCCAGACCGCGATCAATGGCGGGACGCGATCGGCCCAGGGCAGCCGCGCGACGGTACCGGCAGAACCGGGATTGAGGCGAACGTAAATGGCAATGACAGTGAGATAGGAAAGCGCCGCGATGATGCCAGGCACGAAGGCCGCCAGGAAGAGCTTGGCGATGTTCTGCTCAGTCAGGATCGCATAGAGCACCAGCACGACGGAAGGCGGAATGAGTATGCCAAGCGTGCCTCCGGCCGCCAGCGTCGCCGTCGCAAGGCCGCCGGCGTAGCCGTTACGGCGGAGCTCAGGCAGCGCCACCTGCGCCATCGTCGCCGCCGTGGCGAGCGAGGAGCCACAGATCGACCCGAAGCCGGCGCAGGCGCCGACGGCGGCCATGGCAACTCCGCCCTTGCGATGGCCCAGGAAGGCCGAAGCTGCGTTGAACAGCGCCTGGCTCAACCCGCCGCGGGCAGCGAACTGGCCCATCAGCAGAAAGAGAGGAATGATCGACAGCGAATAGTTCGCGTTGGTGTTCCAGGGCACCGCCTTCAACTGGTTGAAGATGATCATCCATTTGCCGGTCACCAGCCAGGTGCCGATGATGCCGGTGCCGAGCATGGCGGCTGCGATCGGGATCCGCAGGAAGATCAGGAAAATGAGGACTGGAAAGGACCAAAGGCCGATTTCGATATTGCTCATCCGTGGCCCCCGAGCGGCAATTCGACGTCGATACCACGCCTGATATCGTGGATGTCGGCATAGACCGTCCACGCGCTGACCACGAGATTGATGACGAGCAGGACCATGGCCGCGGCAAAACCCCACCAGATTGGAATGAAGAGGATCGGCGTGAACTCGCCATTGCGGAATTTGTCGAGCGTGCCGATCCAGTGCCGCCATGTCAGAAGAGCGAAGAGCACGGTGATAATGATGTCGCCGACCAGTTGGGTCCAGTTGATTGCCTTGTGCCCCAGCATGCCGATGAAAAGATCGACACCGACATGGCCCTTATGAAGCTGGCAGTAGGGCAGGAAGGCGAAAACCGCCAGGCCGCACAGGATCTCGACCACCTCGATCTCGCCCGGCAGCGGTTTGTAGGTCAGGCTGCCGGCGATGGAGATGCCCGTGAGCACAGAGGCCGCCGCGAGGCAGAGGCCTCCGACGATGGCGACCCATTCGGCAAGCCTGTATATGGTCCGTCCGGCAGTGCCGGAGGAAGCAGTGTTTTGCATCGCGCCCTCTCCGGGATCGCCTGGCGTTTCGCGTTACTGGTTGTATTTGTCGATCAGGGCAATAGCGTCGTTAAACAGGGTGGTTCCATCCAGGCCTTTGCTGTTCATGTCCTCGATCCAGGCCGTCGTCACCGTCTCCGATAGTGTCTTCCACTTCTCGGTTTCGGCCTCGTCGAGTATGATGATCTTGTTGCCGGCATCTTCAGCGATCTTTTTGCCGCGAATGTCGCCTTGGTCCATCGCGATGCCGAACTTCTTGGCAAGCTCCATGCCCGAATTCTTGTCGATGACCTGCTTGAGGTCTTCGGGAAGCGCTTCATAGGCCTCTTTGTTCATCGCAAACAGAAAGGTCGCGGTATAGAGACCTTTGTCACCCGAGAAGCCGGTATGATTGGGCGCGAGCTCGGCGATCTTGATGGCGGGCGTCACTTCCCAAGGCACGACAGAGCCGTCGATGACGCTCTTGGACAGCGCCTCAGGCACGGCCGTGACGGGCATGCCGACGGGCGAAGCCCCCATCGCTTCGAGGAGCGCGTTGACGACCTTGGAGGTGCCACGCAGCTTGAGCCCGTTCATGTCCTCGACGCTGTTGACCGGTTTGCTGCCGATCGTGTGGATCAGGCCCGGGCCGTGGGTGTGCACTGCGAGCACGTGGTAGTCGGCAAACTCGTCCTTGAGATGCTTTTCATAATATTCGTAGAAGGCCTGCGAGCTCTTTTCCGCAGTGGTGATCATGAAGGGAAGCTCGAAGGCCTCGGTCTTCGGAAAGCGGCCCGGCGTGTAGCCGATAACAGTCCAGACGATGTCGACGACGCCATCGCTCGCCTGATCGACGAGGTCGGCGGGCTTCCCGCCCAATTGCATGGCCGGGTAGAGCTCGACCTCGATGCGGCCGCCTGAATCCTTCTTGACCTGTTCGGCCCAGGGCACCAGCACTTTCGACGGAATCGTCGCCTGCGGCGGCAGCATCTGATGCAGTTTTAGCGTCACGTCGGCCGCCAGGGCGGCGCTGCCGGCCAGCAGTAGCGAGGCTACCGAAAAACCCGCAAGAACGCATCTTCTCAACATTGGCTCTCCTCCCACAGTTGATCCGGCTCGTCCGATGCATACGCGTCCTCCCTGCGTATGCCGTCGAGTGGCTTGATCATTTCAAATTGCGCGCGCAGGTTCAAATAAATTCACGCGGCCAAATCATAACAAAGCAGTTATGATTTGGCCGCGTTGTTGGCAGGTCTGTAACAGTTCAGGCCACCACCTCAGATCTCTAGTGCGTGCTTGTCCGGATCGTAGAGGCCGAAGGCGCGCTGCTCGCGAAAGTAGAGCCAGGCTCCATGTGGATCGAAAACGAATTCCAATCGTGGCAACTTCTCTCATGGATAGCTCTCCTGTCTGCCGCGGTCGATATGGATTCCATTTTGCTTCGACGAAGGGCCCAGTGCCGTATGTCGAAAGTCCGCTGAACGGAGGGGCGGGCGTCTTTTTCTATCTAAGATGGCACAATGCAGAGGGGTGAGGAGACAGTTTGAAAGGCGGCGGGTCTGTCAGGCGCTATCTGACCGCCATGATACATTTCAGGCTCTGGCTGTCGCCAGATTGGTACTGAGTTCAAAAGCGATTCCCGATCTATCGGCATAGAGTTCCATTACAGGCCCACTTTCGCTCACGATGTCGTCCACGACACGCTTGCGCTGCTGATCGTCCATTGCCTTGCCGGCGGCGCTCATGCCGACCAGCGCCATCGTGTTCATTCTAAGCAAGGGCGCGCCGTCCGCAAAACGCATGGTACGCGACAGCACCCGTGACCGGACGTCCTTGAAGCCGGCGTCCCGGAGTAGTGCCTCAAGCGATGCCGCCTCTCCAAAACTGTAGCGCAGGTCCGTGATTGGGCCCAGATAGTGCTCCGCGACGCCGCGTAGCGCCCGAAAGAAGGGGATCTCGTCGTCAGGACGCCAAGTGCTTACCGCCAATCTGCCGCCTGGCGCCAGCGCCCGCCGCATTTGCGCTGCTGCAACGGTTTTGTCGGAAAAGAACTGCAAACCCTGCTGGCAGGCGACGACGGCGAACTGCTCCCCATTATGGAGAGGCAGGGCATTGGCATTGCCCTCGCGCCAGTCGATGTCCGGTGCCGTTGCACGCGCAACCGCAAGCATGTCCGAACTCACATCGATGCCGACAATATAGCCGGTTTCACCGAGCCGCTTCCTGGCAACGCGTGCCACGATTCCCGTTCCGCAGGCGATGTCGAGGACACGATCGCCTGCAGACAAACGCACTTCTTCGAGGGTCATGTCCGCCCACGGTTGGAAAAGCGGGGCTACGAGCCACCGCTCGTACATCTCCGGGAAAGTTGCCTGATTCATCGCGTAGCTGGGCAGGGTCATGCTCGCCCCCATGGATTTCGGCAGTCCCATCCTTCATGAAACTGCTGCCTGTCGCGGCATAAGTATACTCTCACCCCGAACTGCCAGCAAGTTTCTCAAACCACCGCGCCATAGGCATGTTCAATTGGTGCAAGCGTCGAGGTCGCATTGCTGATCATTGTCGTCCGATGTTCCGATTGGTATGGTTGGACTATTGTCGGGATAAAGGCAGCCTAGGCATAAGACAAATACGCGCATCTTTGGGCATCGCAGCTCATAGCGTGCCAGGGAACGCGCAGCAAATATTGGGTCTAGAGTTCGAAGCCCCTCAAGACCTTTTAGATGCTTGTCCGCTGTCGGGGCGATTGTGGACATTTGCGATGAATGAGTTCAACGACGGCTTCGCGCCCTCAAGACGGTCGTTAAGACACCCGGTTGGTCGTTCCGAAAGCTGCCGGTCGGCTATGAAAGCGTCAATGTTGCATTGAGCGTTCAGGTAGCAAACGTTCTCCCGCAACATTCCGGTGCTTCCGATCGCAACTCGAGCAGCAATCTCCTACGATAAAATCATAGACCACCTGATTGCTATTCGGAACATTGAACCAGAAGCTGGTTCCGGAGAGACCGCTTGCATTCTTGACAGTTACTGAGCAGATGACGGCGCCATTCGAACAGGTTGCGGCTCCAGAGGCTCGCCATGCTAGTTTGTTGCCGCGCCATTCTTCGAAATAGACGCTACTGCCATAATCAACACCGTCCGTGCCGTAGACGACATGGCGAGTCCCATTCTTTTCATAAGCCCAGATCGCTGTTTTGTTCGTGCATGCCGCGTCGGCGACATTGGATATTCCGAGCAGAACGATCCGTTCGGTATTTGCCAATGCCCTCAAGCTGAAGCTCCACACCATCGTTCCAACTCTGCATGACCGCACTCCCAACGCAACTGACGCGAATCAATCAAATCCCTTGCGACTCGTTCCGCGAGCAAGGAAAGAATCTTCGCAACCGAGCGCAAATCACATTTGATTGTTCAAAGAAGTATCATTTGACTCGCATGACGCCTGTGCCAAGCTGATGATCAGCAGAGGTCGCATCCGTGTCTATGAATTCGCCTCGATATCCTTGGCCGTACCCGCAAAGATCATACGATTGCGAGCAAGCGATAGAGCGTGACTTTCTAAAACACGCAATTGAAGCTGGGACCGCTTATCTCGATCTTGATGGACTTCTCTCCGCTATCGCGGACGACGCCACCCAAGCGGGCTGGTCGGAGGAGGACCTGACAGAGGCAGTCATCGCCTTGGCGAAACGTCACAAAATGGGCGCTGTGGTTGTTCCAATCTGCACGCAGGACTGACGCATCGGACGCCGCATTTATGCGGCCGGTGGGCGATAGCTTGCTTGAGCTTTGGCCCCTAGATACCGGCAGAGCCTTCATGGCCGCTCAGCGAGCCTGTCTGGCGGCCCTGGAGGGTAGAGCTACGGCGGACAAAGCACGTGCGGCCTTTATCAAGGCCGCCGATGAAGCAGACGTCCATATCCGATCGCACGAGGACCCGCGAAAGGCTGCGATGCGCAATCCTGCTAAGTCCCAGGCATGGCGCAAGGCAAACAAGAGCGCGCTTGAAGCCGTCGAGAAATCCGTCACCAAGATCAAAGCCGAGCGGGAACGGTTCTTTCGGAAACGGCGCAACAGCAGGAACAGCCATGGGTCAGGGCTGGCCTGAATTACTCCGCGATCAATTCTCCCGTGCCGCCCAAGGCCGTTGGAACGTCCCGATATTTAGGCAATCCGTCCTTCATCGGCAGCACCGTCTCCTGATAATTTACATGGAGCGCAGGCTCGAACGGCAGTGTCGGAATAATTGCTGCATAGACATCCGTGACACTCCAGAGCGGATGCTCGGTCATAAGATGCCCACCGCAGACCTTGCACCATCTGCGCACACTCGTCGCAGTCTTCTGATAGCCCAGCAGATTGTCCGCTCCCTTGACGATCCGGACCTTCTCCGGTGGCCAAAGCGTGAAGGCATTCACCGGTCCCGCCGACCACGTCCGACAGGAGCTGCAGTGACAGAAGCCCATGGCAGTCGGGTCGCCGCTCACCTCGATCTCAACTGCCCCGCAGAAGCATTTTCCGGTGTAGCTGCCATTCGCTGTCATGACGTCCTCCTTTCGGCTCGCGGCACCCAGAGAGTGGGCTGTCGCGGGTGAACGATGATAGCGAAGTGATCGTGGCACTTTTGAACCTTAGGTCAATCACTATTTCAAGCTGGCTAAGTTTTCCCTGCTCGCTGCGCGGGTCGCGTGTCGGGAGAGCTGACCAGACCATCAACGCGCTTGAGAACGTGACGCGGTTGCTTGAGGCGGTGGGAAGTCATCCGACCCATATCCTTAGCGCAACGATATGGCTTGCCGATATCGCGACCTTCGATGAGATGAATGCGGTGTGGGACAGCTGGGTGCCTCACGGCCATTCGCCGGCGCGCGCCACTGTTGAGGCGAAGCTGGCGGGCGTGGAATACGCTGTGGAAATCGGGATTGTCGCGGCGCTGGCTTAGAACCTTCCATCTAACAATGAAAGAATTCAGCCGCGCAATCCGTTGCCTATCGATCCCGCAAAAGCGGCAAGGATGACGATCAGGCCGATGATGACGGACTGTAGCGATCCGTCGATCTGGGCCAGGTTCATCCCAACGGAGACAATCGTCACAAGTAGGGCACCGAAAACAGGCGCCAGTACCGAGCCCACCCCGCCGCGGAGCGAGGCGCCGCCAACCACGGCTGCGGCTATGCTGTTGAGAACGAGGCTGGCTCCCAGACTGGGTTCGCCCGACCCGGTTCCGGCCGTCATCATGAGCCCGGCCATGGCCGCGATCACGCCGCAGCCCATATAGGCGAGAAACAGATGCAGCCTGATATTCCTGCCGGCGACCATTGCTGCCCGCGCATTGTCGCCGATCAGATAAAGTGTCCGGCCGAACACCGTTTTTGAGAGCAGAATATGGAGGATCGCTGCAAGCAGAGCGGCCAGAACGAACGGCGCGGGCAGGGCGAGCACATGTACCTGATTGAAAATGTAGGTGAAGGCCACTGGGACGCCGAAGACGGGAAACCCGCCTGAAATCGTCGTCGCCAGCCCAGTGGCGATGCTCATCATACCAAGCGTGACGACGAACGGGTTGATCTCGAGATAGGCGATCAGAAATCCGTTCACCGCACCGATCACGCAGCCGATCGCAAGCGCCACGACGAGTCCAGCCGCGACCGCGACTCCCGCATGCTCCGGCGGAAGCGCAACCATGACCATGCAGGAGGTCACCGAGACGACGGACACATTGGCGCCGACTGAAAGATCGAAGCCCCGGCCGATCAGCACGAGCAATTGCGCGGCTGCCAGCATGAACAGCAGCGACGCCTGCTTGAGCAGATTTTCAAGATTGGCGAATGAAGCCATTGCCGGCTGGATGAGCGCAAACAGTCCGAAAATCGCCAGGATGACGATCGGCAAGCCGAGCGCGCGGATCGGGGACGAGGGCATGAATGTCGCCGCCTTCATGGGCTGGTGCTCCGCATGCGTTTGAAATTATCGAGCGCCACCGCGGCAATGACGATGGCCCCTACCAGGATGACCTGATATCGGCTGTCAATGCGGACAAGGTTCAAGCCGTTGGCGAGCACCGACAGGAACAACGCGCCCGTCATCACCATGGAAAGGCGGCCCGAACCGCCCTTGAGAGATACCCCCGCCAGGATGGCCGCCGCGATGCTGTCGAGCATCATGGAACTGCCAAGCGTCGCCTCGCCCGATCCCACGCGGGCGGTGAGCAACAGTCCTGTCGCCCCGGCAAGAAGGCTACCCAGGCAATAGGCGAGGATGGTGACAAGCCGCACGTTGACTCCGGAGAAATGCGCGCCGCGTTCGTTACCGCCGACGGCATAGAAATATCGGCCTGTTCGTGTCGATGTCAGCACATAGCCGAGCGCGGCCAAAATGAGAACGGCGACCGCGATCACGATCGGCATGCCGTGGAATCGTCCGCGTCCTATCGTTTCGGTGAAGATCTCGGGAAGCCCGTAGAGCGGTGTGCCGCCTGACAGAAATTGCGCGAGGCCGGCGGCAATCGACATCGTGCCGATGGTGACGATGAAGGGCGGTGCGCGCAGGATCGCGACGCACGCGCCGTTCGCCAGGCCGATCAGGCCGGCGGCAAGCATGCCCGAGAGGCAGCCGAGCACCAAGCCGGCGATCGCGAAATCAGGCATGAACTCCAGGAAATAGACCATCGACATAGTGCTCGTGACACTTGTGAGCGCGATGACAGCACCAACGGAAATGTCGAAGCCGCCGACGACGATCACCAGCATCTGGCCGGCGGCCACCAGCGAGAGATAGGAGGTGTTGCGCAGGATGTTCATGACGTTCTCGAACCGAAGGAATTTGGGTTCGATGAGCGCGAATAGCAGGCAGGTTGCGGTAAGAAGAAGTGGCAGGGCCGGAGGCCTTGTGATCTTGCTCCTGATGGTGCGGTTTTGGACGAGGGTGTTCAAGACGCTACTCCTTCCCTCTGTTCGCCTTTCATGTCCCGCGGCACTTCAACCGGATGGTCGAAGAAGGCCGACAGCAGTGCCGCTTCCGATATGTCATCGCCCTCCAGTTCGGCCACGATCTCGCCGTTTCGCATCACGAGGAGCCGATGCGAGATATGGATGATTTCGGCCATATCGGATGAGCAAACCACGACGGCCTTGCCGGCTTCGGTCAGTTCCTTGATGAAATTGTAGATTTCGACCTTGGCCTGGACATCGACGCCGACGGTTGGTTCGTCGAACAGATAAATGTCGAGTTCACGGGAAAGCCCGCGCGCGAGCAGAACCTTCTGCTTGTTGCCGCCGGACATTCCTTCGACCGGGGCGTTCACGCCGCGCGCCTTGATATCGAGACGGTCGGTCATGCGCCGCGCGAACAGTTTTTCGGCGCGTTGCCGGATCCAGAGCCTGCTCTTCGAGAAGGCACCATCGTCAAGAGCCGCAATCGTCGCATTCCAGCCGAGGCTCTGGCGCATGGCCAGGCCCTCGGTCGCTCTATCGGACGGGAAGTAGCAGAGCTTGCGGCCGAGCATGGCGGCGGGTGTCGGATTCTTCACCGGCTCGGCATCGAGGCTGATCGTGCCGTCCAGGATCGCTTCGAGACCGTAGATCGCGCGTATCAGTTCGGATTTGCCGCAGCCGGCGAGCCCGGCGATGCCCAGCACTTCGCCATGCCGGATCTCCAGATCGACGGCGTTCACGAGGCCGTTCGCAGCACACAATCCCCTGACCTCGAGAGCCGTCGAGGACGCGTTTCGCTCGATCTTCGGATAGAAGGTCTCGAAACTCCGCCCGGTCATCGATTTGACGAGTGTCGGATGGCTGATCTCATCGCGAGCGAGGGTGCAGACATATTTGCCGTCGCGCAGCACTGTCACGCGATCGGCGAGACGATCGATCTCGGCCATGCGATGGGTGATGTAGACGATCCCGAGACCCTGGTCGCGCAGGGACTCGATCAGATCGAACAGCGCCGCTGCCTCCTGGTCGGCGAGCGAGGCGGTCGGCTCGTCGAAAATCATCACCTTCGCGTCGTGCAGCAGTGCCTTGGCGATTTCCACCATCTGCTTGTGGGCGCGTCGCAGTGTGACGATCCTCGCATCGGGGTCGAGGGCAAAGCCGAGCTTGCCAAGAATGGCGTCGGCCGCTTGTCGCATGGCCGTTTTGTCCAGCCGACCCCGGCGCATCAATTCCCGTCCGAGAAAGAGATTTTCGGTGACGGTCAGTTCGGGGATCAGGCTGAATTCCTGGAACACCGCGGAAATTCCGGCGCGCTGCATCCTGGCCGGCGTGGCGTTCTCGATAGTCTGCGACAGGAGCCGATATTCGCCTTCGTCGGCCTGCAAGACGCCGGCCATGATCTGGATGAGCGTCGATTTCCCGGCACCGTTCTCGCCAAAGAGCGCGTGGACTTCACCCGCTTCGAGATCGAAATCCACGCCTGACAGCGCCGCGAATGCGCCGAACCGTTTGACGATTGCCCGCATCGAGAGGACCGGGCTTGACGATACGGGTTCTTTCGAACCCGTATCGTCCGTGTTGGCAGTCTTCATCAACATGACTTTCAATCGACCGAATAGACTGGCTTCCAGCCGGCGGGAGCGAAGGAGCGGGTCAGATCGATAGTATCGATATTGTCCTTGGTCACAATACTCATCGCCGGATTGAGGTGCTTGTAATGCTCCTTCTTTTCAAGGATTCGGACTGCGAGGTCGACCGCGATACGGGCCTCCATAACAGGCGACTCCGTAACCGTCGCGGACACGTCGCCTTTCTTGACGAGATCGACGATGCCCTCGTTGGAATAATAGGAGGCGATCGTGACGTCCCGGTCGATGCCGGCTTCCTGAAGCGCCTGCTTGGCGACCTCGGCCGTCACCGCTGTGCCGTAGATGATGCCGACATCGTCATAGGTCTGGAGGGCATCCTCCACCAGCTGGAGCTGGATGCTCTTGCCGGTGTCGCCGTATTTGGCGTCCGCGAGCTCGATCTTGGAGTCCTTGATACCGAGCTTCACGCCCTCGGTTGATGCCTCTGCCCAGCCGGAACCCTGCGGACCGGGAAAATGCAGCAGTTTGACGGGATCCGCGCTATCCTTGAATTTCTCCGCCAGGAATCTTGCGCCG
Organism: Rhizobium sp. TH2; assembly: GCF_024707525.1. NCBI lineage: Bacteria > Pseudomonadati > Pseudomonadota > Alphaproteobacteria > Hyphomicrobiales > Rhizobiaceae > Rhizobium > Rhizobium sp. TH2. The sequence continues at coordinate 120,780 of NZ_CP062232.1, forward strand.
GCTGCGGCCGCGACGTCGTAGTTCGCATAGATCTTGGCATCGGCCACGTCGCCCTGCAGCGGATTGATCACGCCGACCTGCACGATCCCCTTCGCCTTGCCCTCGGCCATGCTCTTGGCGAGACCCGCCTCCGAGATCGCGCCGATGATGATGGCATCGACGCCGAGCGCCACGCAGTCGTTATACTGTGCCACCTGCTTGGCGGCTTCGGTATAACCGCCGGCCTGGAAGATCGTCGCCTTGACACCCAGCGCCTTGGCCTGGTCGGCAATGCCGTAGTCGACGCCCACCCAATAACTGTCCTTCATATGCGGGAAAAGGACACAGATGTGCCATTTCTTCGATGCCTTATCGAGGCCCTGATAGGAGACCGTCTTGCCGGCAACGACATCGGCCACGTCGAACGGCCAGGTATCGGTGGCATGCGACAGGGTAGGGGAGAGAAGCGCCAGTAAGCCTGACAAAATCACTTTCTTCATGTTTGTGCGTTTCATTGGTTCCGACCTCTTTTATTTGATTATGTTTGCACGCATGAATTTATACTTCGACGCGTCCACAGTATGGAATGCGGTCCGCCAGCATTTCGAGCGTCGAAAGGCCCTGAGGTTGTTTTCCTTCCCCGCCATGCGCAACACCTGCCAACGTAGCAGAGAGACGGGGAAATACATCATTTCTGCGCGAACAAATTCTGGTTCCACTGCGCACAGTCAGGGACGTTCAGTCACCAGAGTTTCACAGTCTATACTGCCTGGTTTATGAATAGATACGCGCGCGCGACGTTTTGCATTCTATGGATGAGGCGAGGAACGTTCTGCAATTTTCGATTCGATTGCCCGTGCGCATTGCCTGTTCTGGGCTCGGTAATGACGGGTCCTATGCCAGGATTGACGAGATTTTATGCGCCTGGTGACAAGACACCCGCCTATTTCATGCTATCTTCGGAAAAAGAACGAATGGGAACAACTGGTGAGACCGGTAACAGCCGGCCGCCGCCTTCGCAAAGGAGGATGAGACATGCATTATTCGACGGCCAATTCCAGCCCTGGGGCTCGCGCGGGTTACTGGAAAGACATCATCTCCAACGCGTATTTCCCGCTCGACCTCAAGTATCGGGACGAAGACCGGTTCAACGGCGGTTTGGACTATTGGTCGATGGGGAGCGTATCGCTTTCCAGAATTCAATGCGACGCGATCCTTTATAAGCGCCACGAACGGCAGATCGTCACGGAACGTGAGAAGAGCTTCCTGGTCACCATCCCCGATCTTGCCGATATCAGATTTGCCCAGGACGGTCGGGAAGTCTCCTGCGCACCAGGCGGATTTGTGCTCGAACGCGGCGATGCGCCTTATGAATTCAGTCACCCCGGTGCCAATCTGCTGTGGGTTTTCAAGGTGCCGGCCGCAGCGCTGAGGGCGCGTGTCGGGCCGCCGGAGCGGCTTTCGGCGATGTCCTTCGATGCCACCAAAGGTGTGGGCGCCTATTTCGTGGATGCGGTGCGGACAAGCGCTCGCCGGATCGCCGAGATGGATTCCGCCGCGCATGAAGTGGTTGGGCAACACCTGATCGATCTGCTTTGCCTGGCGATCCAGGGCGACGAGCGTGTGCTGAGCAGCAATCTCAGTTCCGTACGGTCGGCGCATCTGTTCCGGGCCGAGCAATTCATTCGCGGCCAACTCAACAAGCAGGAACTGCTTCCCCAGGATATCGCCGATGCTTGCGGCATCTCGCTCAGATATCTCCAGCGGCTTTTCACCGACAGTGGCCGGTCGATCTGCGAATGGATCCGCGAGCAGCGGCTGCTGATGTGCGATGAGGAATTGCGCAAGAAGAATTCGCAGCTGACGATCTCCGAGATCGCCTACAATTGGGGCTTCTCCGACCAGTCGCAGTTTTCCAAGCACTACCGGGCCTATTTCAGCCGCTCGCCGAGCGAAGCGCGCCTGCAATACCGGCAGCAGACTTTCTGCTGATCCATGAAATCTAGCTGGCCGCAGCGAGCGGCCATCCTGCCAAAACCCAACTTCTGCATGAAAGCGGCAATCCGTTGCGTCAGCGAACGGTCTCCGCTTGCCTATAGAAAGGACATACAATGGAGACCATCCGCGTTGCGGTGGATGTCGGCGGCACGTTCACCGACATCTGCATCCTCGACGAAACAACCGGCGAGATCAGGATCGAGAAGACGTCCTCGACGCCGGATCCGATCGACGGGATTATATCCGGGATCGAGCATGCAAAGGTCGATCTTTCGCAAGTCTCGATGTTCTCCCACGGCACGACCGTCGCGACCAATGCACTGATCACCCGCCGCTTGCCCCGCACCGCCATGATCTGCACCGAAGGTTTCCGCGACGTGATCGAGATCCGCCGCGCCAACAAGCAGGATCTCTGGGACGCCTACAAGGATGTCGCCAAGCCTTATGTGCCGCGCAAGGACCGGCTGACGGTCGCCGAGCGTGTCGATGCGTCCGGCAAGGTGCTGACACCGCTCGATGAAGACGGCGCCCGGCGCGTTGCCCGCATCCTCAAGAAACGCGGCGTAAAGGCGGTATCGGTCTGCTTCATGAACGCCTTCGTCAACGGTGAGAACGAGCGGCGCATGCGCGCCATCCTGCGCGAGGAAGTGCCGGGCCTTCCGGTTTCGATTTCATCGGAAGTCATGCCGGAGATCTTCGAGCATGAGCGATTCTCGACGACGGTGGTCAATGCGGTGCTGAGCCCGGTTGTCGTCGACTACACGACGCGCCTCGGCGACAATCTGCGCAGCAAGGGCTACAAGCGCGACCTGTTGTTGCTTCACACCGGCGGCGGCGTGATGACGCCGAAGAGCGTGCAGGATTTCGCCGCGCGTCTGGCCGGCTCCGGCATCGCCGCAGGCGCGATTGCCAGCCGCTATATCGCGATGCTCTGCGGCTATCCCAATTCCATCGGCCTCGACATGGGGGGCACATCGACCGATGTGTCGATGGCCTATGAGGGCGAATCCCGCATCAGCAAGGACTGGTACATCGAATTTGGCTATCCGATCCGCTTTCCCAGCATTGAAGTCCTGACGATCGGCGCCGGCGGTGGATCGCTCGCCTGGCTCGACGAGGCGGGATCGCTCCGCAACGGCCCGCAATCCGCCGGTTCCCAGCCCGGACCGGCCTGCTATGGCAACGGCAATGTGGTGCCGACCAATACCGACGCCAATGTCGTGCTGGGCCGGCTGGGTACGAGCCTGGCAGGCGGCAAGCTGACGCTCCGTCCCGAACTCTCGGAGGCGGCCGTTCGCACCGGTGTCGCGGAGCATTTCGGCATCGATATCCATGTTGCGGCGGAGTCGATCATCAAGGTCGCCAATGCCAATATGGCGAATGCCGTCCGGCTGATTTCGATCAGCCGGGGCTATGATCCGCGTGATTTCGCGCTGGTTGCCTTCGGCGGCGCGGGCGCGCTCCATGGCGCGGCGGTCGCACAGGAACTGGCCATCCCCGTCGTCATCGTGCCGCCCAATCCCGGCGTCACGTCGGCTCTCGGCTGCCTGCTCGTCGATATCCAGCATGATTTCTCCGACAGCTTCATGGCGGATGCCGCCAGCACGAAGCCCGAAGAGATGGAGGCGGCATTCCAGCGGCTCGAGAAGGAAGCGCTCGATCGGCTGATCCATGAAGGCGTGGCTCCAAAGGACATCGTCCTCCAGCGCAGTGTCGAAATGATGTATCAGGGCCAGTGGCGCTCGCTTGCCATATCGGCGCCGGGCAAGGTGGTCGATATCGGTCTCCTGATCGAAAGCTTCCATCGCGAGCACGAGCGGGAATACAATTTCCGTCGCGACGACGCCCCGGTCGGTCTGTTCCGTGTCGCGCTCAAGGCCATCGGCACGGTGCCCAAGGCGCAATTGTCCGAGCACAAGCCCAGCATGGAAAGACCCGGCCCCAAGTCGCGGCGCCCAGTCTGGTTCGAAGGCGAGCCGCATGACACACCGGTTTTCGAGCGCAGTGAATTGCCGGCCGGTTTCAAGATCACCGGACCCGCGATCGTCGAGCAGTTCGATTCCACCGTCGTCGTCCCGCCGAACACCACGGCCGTGGTCGATAAATATCTCAATATTCTCATTCACCTCCAGGGAGTTGCCAGATGAACGGCGAAAAGTTGGACGGGCTCGATCCCGTCACGTTCGAAGTGCTCAAGAATTCGTTCATCACCTCGGTCGACCAGATGGCCGAGCAGATGCTGAGGACCTGCTATTCCTTCGTGATCTACAATCGCGACTTCTCGAACGGACTGCATGATGCCGAGGGCAATTCGGTGGCGCAGGGCACGCAGGATATCGCGGTGCATGTCGGGACGCTGCATTTCACCTGCAAGGAGGTCATCCGCGCCTTTGAAGGCGACATGCTGCCCGGCGATGTCTATGCCATCAACGATCCCTATGCCGGCGGCACGCATTTCAGTGATGTCCGCTTGATCCGGCCGATCTTCGACGAGGACGAACTGATCGGATTCAGCCAGTCCAACGGCCATTGGTCGGATCTCGGCGGCAGTGTGCCGGGTTCCTTCGATGTCACGGCCAAGGATATGTTCCGCGAAGCGCTGCGTATCACGCCGGTTCGGTTGTTCAACGGCGGGCGTTTCTGCAGCGATGTCGCAAACCTCATTGCAGCCAACACTCGCGACCCGCGGTCGATCATCGGCGATATCCACGCCCAGGCGCAGGCAACCCACGTCGCCGAGCGCGATGTGCTGCGGCTGGTCAAGAAATATGGCCGCAAGACGGTTACATCAGGCATGGCTGCCGTTCAGGACTATGTCGAACGCGCCATGCGCCAGCGTATCGCCGCCCTGCCTGACGGCACCTGGGAAACCGTCGACTATATCGACCGCGATCCGGCCGCGGGCGAGGGCATGATCCCTATCCGCATCAAGATGACGATCAAGGGCGACAAGGTCTATTACGACTTCACCGGCAGCCATGGAACGATCGGATCGATCTACAACTCCGCGCCCGGCGCCACCTTCTCCGCCGTCGCGGCCGGCATGAAGACCTTCTTCCCGGATCTCCCGCTCAACAGCGGCTTCTACCGGATCTTCGAGATCGTCAGCCCGGAAAACAGCGTGGTGAGCGCCCAATGGCCGGTCGCCGTCACCGGCTTCCTGATGCCGTTCGAGAAAATCATGAATTCGATCTTCGAAATGTGGTCGAAAATCATCCCCGAACGGGCGATTTCCTGCTCGTTCAACCTCGAATATCTACTCACCGGCGGCCATGACCTGCGCCGCGCCGACAAGCCGATCTTCATGTTCTACGACTGGCTTCCCGGCGGCTGGGGTGGTCGCAACGGGCTGGATGGCTGCAATGCCACGACGGCCTGCTTCGGCACCGGCCTGATGGCACAACCTGTCGAGGGGCAGGAGCGCGTCAACCCGGTCCTGACGACGAAATTCGAGATCAAGCAGGATTCAGCGGGGCCTGGAAAATTTCGCGGCGGCGCCGGCGTCGAGAAAACCTCCGTGCTTCTCGAGGCAGAAAAATCAGTCATTTCGTACATCTGCGACCGCGAGCGGGCGGTGGTCTGGGGCACCAATGGCGGCCTGCCGTCGATGCCGCACGGATTGACACTCCGCCGTGCGGGCGAGGATCGGGACACCTGGCTCGGCTCGGTCTTCTCGGATGTGCCGCTGCGGACCGGCGACATCTTCTCCCGGCCGACCGCCGGCGGCGGCGGCTTCGGCGATCCCCTCGAGCGCGATCCTGACAAGGTTCGGGAGGATGTCGAGCAGGACTACGTGTCCGTCATCCGCGCCCGCAGGGACTATGGCGTGGTTCTCACTGTCGTAGACGAAGATCTTGCCGAATACGCGGTCGATCTCGAGGCGACCGACCGAGAGCGGGCATCCATCCGTGCCGAGCGCCGCAAATGGGCGGCCATGGACCCGGCGATCGTCGCGGACATGTACAAGTCTGGCGATATCGATGCGCTCGACGCCGTCAGGCACTATGCCGTCATTCTCGATTGGGACAATGGCGATGTGCTGCCCGAGACCACGCGGCAGTTCCGCGAGATGCACGAAAAGCGAACAGTCTCGCACTGGAAGTAAGGCGCCTGGTGACGACGCGTTTTCCCCAAGCGTGTCGTGGCCTTTCGAGCCGACGAGAGAAGGTGCAAGTGCCGATGGGATCATCCCCGATGACGATCAGAGAATTCATTGCCGCAACAAGCGTGGAACAGGCGGTGTCGGCTCTCACCGACCACGCCGGTGCCAGCCTGCTGGCCGGCGCGACGTGGACGATGCGGGCAAGACTCCGTGGGGAGGATTTGCCGGAAACAATTGTATCAATATCAGGCATTGCCGAGCTCGGAGAGATCCAAATCGGAGTGGATCGGCTTTCCATCGGCGCCTGTGTCACGCATGCGGGACTCGCTGTCGCATTGGCGGCGTCGGGCGAATTTCAGGGACTTGCCGATGCCGCGCGCCAGTCCGCCAATCCGGCGGTGCGATCGATGGCCACCGTGGGCGGCAATCTTTGTACCCATGATTTTGCCGCAGCCGATCTCGTGCCCGCGCTGCTCTGTCTCGATGCCATGGTTGAATATCGCTCCGCGCAGGGCGTGGTCGTGATAGGCCTCGAGGAATTTCTTCAGATGCGGATGACGCTAGGCCCGGGACTGGTCACAGGGGTGAGCGTGCCGCGCGGAAAATTCCGCTCAGCTCATGCGCGGCTACCGCTTCGCAAGGCAGGCGACTATCCAGTCGCAATCGTCTCGGTTAAGGCGGATCGTCATCCAGACGGCACCTTCCATGAGGTGCATATTGCCGTTGGATCGGTCGAGCCAGCGGCCCGCCGGTGGTACGCGCTTGAAAACGCAATAGAGGGCAGGGCGCTGGCGCCTTCGCACATGGGCGCGATGGCCGGGGAAATATCCAAGGGCTTTTCGGGGCGCGATGGCATCGAGGCTCCGGGCTGGTATCGCGTCCAGGTGTTGCCCGTATTGGTGCGCCGCGCTTTTGAAGATCTCTGCCAGCAGGGGGGAAACTGATGGCCGTCAGCCTCAGTATCAATGGCGATGCGTATACCTATCATGGCGACCCCCTGACGCCGCTTGTCGATGTCTTGCGCAACGAAGCGCTATTAACTGGCACCAAGGCGGTGTGCGGCGAGGGCTTCTGCGGCGCGTGCATGGTGCATCTGGACGGCAAGCCCACTGTCTCCTGTCTTTGTCCGGTTGGTCTTGTTGCCGGGCTGAACGTGACGACAATCGAGAGCATTGCCGCCGGAGATGTTCTCAACCCCATTCAGCAGGCGCTCGAAGATCTCGACGCCGTTCAATGCGGAATGTGCTTTCCCGGCATAGTGATGACGCTGACTGCTTTCCTCGATCAAAATCCAAATGCGGACCGCGCGGCGCTCAAGGCAGCGCTTTCGGGCAATATCTGCCGCTGCACGGGCTACGAGCGGATCATCGATGCAGCACTTGTGGCGATGATGAACACGGAGCGCCCGGAATGAACATGGCAATTCCTCCCGAAGGTGCAGTCAGGAATCTCGCCCGGCGCGACGCGCGCGACAAATTGAGCGGCCGGACGCGCTACACCATCGACCAGGCCGGACCCGGCACGCTGCAAGCCGCGATCCTGAGATCGCAGGTCGCATCCGCACGCATCCTCGGCATCGACACTTCCATGGCCAAGGCGATGCCCGGCGTGCGTGCGGTGATCACGGCCGCGGATGCACCCGGCCGGCACGGAATAGGCGTTATCGATCATCCGCTGTTTGCCTGCGATGTTATCCGCTACTACGGCGAGCCGATCGCCGCCGTTGCCGCCGACACGATCGAGCAGGCGCAAGCGGCTGCGGCAGCCATTCGGCTCGAAACCGAGTCCCTGACTCCGGTCTTGAGCATGGCGGAGGCACTGGTATCGGGTGCTCCGCTCGTCCATCCCGATTGGAAGAGCTACGTGGTACAGCTTGATGGTGTCGCGCGCGAGGGCAATGTCGCCTGGGAGGCCAAGGTCATCCGTGGCGATACCGATGCCGCCTTCGCGCGGCCCGATGTTGCCATTGTCGACAGTTGCTTCACTGTCGGCCGCCAAAGCCATGTGCCTTTCGAGCCGCGCGCGGCCGTCGCCACCTTCGAGGATGGCCGCTTTCACATCATCTGCTCTACACAGGTGCCCTGGACCGTCCGCAAGGTGACGGCCGAAGTCCTTGGCGTCTCCTCGTCGCAGGTGCGGGTAACCGTTCCTCCTGTCGGAGGCGGTTTCGGCCTCAAGTTCGACTGCACGATCGAGCCGATCGCGGCGCTGCTGGCGAAGCGAACGGGCCGGCGCGTGGCCATGATCAATTCCCGCTACGAAGAGACGATCACCTGTCTCTGCCGCGAGAATGCCGAAATCCGCATCCGGTCCGCCGTGACCGGGGAAGGTGAGATCGTCGGCCGTGAAGCGACGGTGCTGATGGATTGCGGCGCCTATGGTGGCGAGCAGATATTCCTGACGACGATGACCGCCCACACGCTGGGCGGCAATTACAAGCTCGGCTCGGTGCGTCTCAACAGCCGCGCGGTCTATACGAACACCACGCCCAACGGTGCCTTCCGCGCATGCAACGGCGTCTACAATACCTTCGCGCTCGAGCGTCATACAGATGAAATCTGTACGGCCATCGGCATGGATCCGCTGGAATTCAGGCGACGCAATGTCCTCGGTGACGGGGATATCGGCGCGACTGGCCAGGTGTTCGAAGGCGAGGTCCTGCGTCCGATGCTCGAGCGGATGGAGGCACTGAAGGCGAGCCTGCCGTCGAAAGCGCCGCTGGCGGACGGGCGGCTCTATGGCCGGGCGACGACCGTCGGCACGTGGTTCATCTTCGTCGGTCCCTCCGCCGCAACCGTCAATCTCAATGCCGATGGAAGTGCCACGCTGGTGACATCCGGCGTCGAGATCGGTTCGGGCAGCATGGTTCAGTCGCTGCCGCAGATCGTAGCGGCGGAACTCGGCATCCGGCCGGAGGACGTCGTGGTCAAGGCAGCGGATACGGATGCGGCGGGTCTCGACCTCGGCGTCGGCGGCGGACGCACCACGGTCTCCATTGGAGCGGCGAGCCTCAAGGCATGCGAGGAAGTCCGCAACAGGATACTGCCGGTCGCCAGCGAAATTCTGCAGACGCCGCGCGACCAATTGGTGCTCGCCGATGGCCGTGTCGAAATCGCGGGCCGGAAAGGGGCGGGCACGACTATCGCCAAGGTGGTCGAGCGCGTCCAGCAGCTTTCGGGGCCGGTAATGGGTTCAGGCGCCTTCACCAAGCCGGGCGTGCAGGCGATGGCCGGTTGCGCCATGGCGCATTTCATCGATGCAATCGATATCCCAGTCTTTGCCGTCCACGATTGCGAGGTCGCTGTCGACCCGGAAACCGGACATGTCGAGGTCCTGTCCTATTCCGTGGTGCAGGACGTCGGCCGGGCGCTCAATCCTCGTGCGATCCACGGCCAGATCCAGGGCGGGGTGGTCCAGGGGCTCGGCTATGCATTGCATGAAGAGGTGACCATCGACGCAGGGGGCCGCATCGCCCAATCCGGCTTTGAGACCTACAGGTTGCCATTGGCGCAGGATGTCGTGCCCGTGGTCGTTGATCTTTACGAAGGCGCCCCTTCGATCGGTCCGCTCGGCACAAAAGGCGCGGGGGAGGTACCAATCCTCAATGTCGGGGCCAGCGTCGCCTGCGCGGTCGCGAATGCCACGGGCAAGAAGGTTGAGAGCCTACCGCTCACACCGCCGCGCGTCCTTGCGTTGCTATCCGGAACCAACGCCCCACTTAATCCCGGACATATCGACGTTGTTTGGCGCAAGAATATCATCCCCTGATGTCGCCGCGGCATTTTCGCTCGATTTTGACGGATGATCTCTATTCGGGAATATGGAACGCACGAATCTTGGCACCAAACGCCGAAAAATTTCGCATTGGCGCGGATACAGTTGTCATCGCAGAAGTGCATGGAACGTACGCAATAACAGTAGGCTGCGGTTCGATTCCTATCAAGGCGTTCGTAAATGTATAAAGCGGAAATGATTTTCCGTCTTCTCGGCTCAATATCTCCCAGACCGATCGTCCCGATCGGGATGAATATGAAGCCATTGTGCAAGAAATTGCGAAATCATCCCGATCGGTTCGTTTCCTTGATAGTTGGCTCATGAAGTGGTAATTTCGTCCCGAAAAGGGACGATGATGGACACTGTTAGCGACACCAATACGCTTGGAATGCTTATTCGGGCTGAGAGAAAATCTCAGAGCCTCACCCAAGAGCAGCTTGCCGGCATTGCTGGAGTTGGTGTTCGATTTGTGCGTGAGCTCGAGGCCGGCAAGGAGAGCTGTCAACTTGGTCGAGCGTTGCAGGTGGCCCAAACACTCGGCCTTGTCCTGTCTGTAAGCACCAGACGGGAGAGATAATCGTGACTCGATACTTGGACGTCTATTTCAGCAACATAAAGGCCGGCACACTCGGCCAGGACGCCGACGGGACGCTTACCTACTCATACGACGTCGAGTATCTTCGAGATGGAGGAGTCGCGGCGATTTCCTTCTCAATGCCGTTGAGGGAAGAGCCCTACCTCGACCAGATCGTTCGCCCATTCTTCTCGGGCTTGCTTCCCGATGAGGGCGCCCGACAGCGTCTTGCGGGCGCACTTGGCCTCTCGTCCGGCAATGCATTCGGTTTACTCGAAGTGATCGGCGGCGAGTGTGCAGGTGCATTGTCTCTCCATCGCGCTGGCGAGGCGCCTGCATTGAATGACGATGAGGGGGTCGAGGAGCTTAGCGGCGAACGACTGAGTGATGTGATCGGCAAATTGCGCAGCCGTCCCCTCCTGGGTGGCGAGGAAGGGGTTCGCCTCTCGCTTGCGGGCGCGCAGGACAAGCTCGCGGTCATCGCGCAAGACGACACCATTGGCTTGGCCAAGGGTGGCCGTCCGACAACCCACATTCTCAAACCGGTGATCCAAGGCCTGGAAGGAACTGTCGAGAATGAGCTTTTTTGTTTGCGTCTTGCTGATCGCCTGAAACTACCGGTTCCTACTGCAGAGATGCGGTGGAGCAACGAGACAGCCTTCTTGCTCATTGAACGTTATGACCGTGCCCGGGCGAGCCACGGACGTATTGACCGGTTGCACCAGGAGGATTTTTGCCAGGCGCTGAGCGTGCCACCAGAACTCAAATACGAGGAGGAGGGCGGTCCTAGCACGGAACGCTCAGTTGATCTCATCAACCGAGCCTGCGGTCGCCCGGCCGCAGACCGCCTACGCTTCATCAGGATGCTGATTTTTCACTACCTTGTTGGCAATGCGGATGCCCACGGGAAGAACTATGCCTTACTCTATGACGGTAAGTCTCCAGACCTTGCGCCGCTCTATGATGTGGTTTGCACAGCCGCCTATCCCAGACTGGCCAAGAAGCTCGCAATGAAGATCGGTGGTCGGGCGGTTCCAGACACGACCCAACTGAAACACTGGCTGACCCTCGTCCCCGACACAAAGGCGGCACAACGTCTTCTCGTCAGCGATATCGCAAATCTCGCTGGCAACATTGAAAGCGAAGCCGACGCGCTGTTGCTTGAGTTCTCGGATGCGGGCGTCAAGCACCCGGTCCTCAAAGCAGTGCGCGGAATTGTTGGAACCCGCGCCGCACATCTGCAGAGGATTATCGAGAGGGTGTGAGCAGGCCGCTTATGCGGCCTCCCACACACGGTTCAGGATCTTCGCTGCCAGTGCGGCCTTATCTTGAGGCAAAAATCGCCCATAATGTTGCGCCACCATGTCCGGCGTGTCCTGGATGGCATAACTTGCCTGCTCATAAGAGCCGGTTTGCTTCAAGATATGGGTCGCTAGGACGTCTCGAACATTGTGCGGTCCATGCGGCAACAGTCCCTTGATGACGCCACGACCGGTATAAGGGTTGAAGATTCCGTATCGCTAGATGACCAGCTTCCACGCTTCATAGAAGGTGGTCTGATTGTAGGCTGCGTCCTTGCTGGTCGTTTTCACCGTCTTGATGAAAAGGGTGCCTGGGTCTTCGGACCCGGCGAGAAGCACACGACGATGGCGATCAACATAGGTGTTGATATAATGGTACAGATCCTGGAGGTCGGGCAAGATGAGCCTGAACGGTTTTGAGCCGAAAAACGACGAGTTTGCGTTCTTGAAGGCGACTGCGGGGATCAGAACTTCCCAACCATGATCACGCTCGCTCCATCGGAGCTCTCCACGCTTCATGTCCTCCAATCGGCGCTCTGACGTTGGAAACTGCCCACGCGGGCAGACCAGTAATTGTCGAAGGTTCTTCTGACGCAGCCCCAGATGAAGTCCGAGCCGGAGGAGAAGGAAGGATCGGACCGCTTCCGCCGCCGCACGCGGATAGCGGTTTTCGTCCGGCATCCGCTTGACAATTTCCTCTGTGATTTTTCTGTATTCGCCCAGCGGGCTTTCTGCCTCGAGCACGCACATGATTGGTTCGAAGGGGTCGCGATGGACCCGTGCCACACGCTGGATTTCTTTTTGCCGCTGTGTCGCGTGCTTGAAGCAGGCTTCGCATGCCGCGTACCAATCATTCCGGGCAGTGCGAATTTCGGCTGCGGTAACCAAGCCAGCAATGGGCTTTGTATTGAGGGCAAGTTCTCGGTGCTGCCACATCCAACCGGTTTCTGGTCGAACCATGCCGAGGAGGATTTGGAGCATGTCCTCCTCCCATTTCGTGTAGAACCCGCGGCGGCGCTCGCGCCACTGCAGATACCAATCCCAGACACCTGGGAAGACCAGTAGACCGAATGTCAGTTGTGCCAACGGCACGCCATAGCCTTTGACAGCGCTCTTAGGCGACGCCGCCAGTGAACCGAACATCAATCCAAGATGTTCGATCTTCTGCGATGTCGTTTCCTCACCCCAGACCCCGTTTCTCCGCAATCCAACGGCCGTCAGTGTGGCAGTCTTGAAATGCACCAGGTTCGCCATCTCCATCGACAACCGCGGGGGCGCATCGATTACGCCCGCCAAGAGATCTAGATCTTCTATGGTCGTGTGATCCCCGTCGCCATCGAAGGCCGTTTCCTCAAGCGTTAGACGAGGAGACAGCGTGCCGCCGTACGAGATGGCGGGGAAGCGTATCGCATACCGCTGTTTTGATGCGGCGGCTTGGAAGCGGCGGTAATCCGTAGATCCGGTGATGATCACTCGACGCACCCATTCGAGGATTTCTTCGCGCTTACCGAATGGCAGGGTGTTGAAGTCGTCGGGAAGATGCCAGGCCAGCCGTCTTCGCTCGGCGGCGGTTACCTCGCTTCCGAGCTCATACCCAGACGCCGAGCGAGACTGATGTGGCAGCTTCGCCTTGAAGTAGCCTGCGCGGAGGCGATATCGACGTTCGAAAGATGCCAAGACCTCCAGGCTATCCACCGTGCGTGGCGACTTCGTCCCCTTCCTCCAACTCACCAGCGTGGATCGCTCGAAGCCTGGGTGTTGGTCGGCGATTGCCCGATGAAGATGCCAATCGGAGTCGCAATGTCTGCGCATCTGGTACATCAGAGCCGCTGCGAATTCGATCGGATCTTCCGAAGCATCGAAGAGTGGCTCTGGAAACTCCGCGACCTGTTTTGGCGGTATACCTACCTTTGCCCTGGCTGGTTGTGCCGAGTCACTCAATGTCGCATCTTCCTGGCTCTTGGCCCGCGCAGACTTCTTCTGTACCTTTGCCGGCGAGCGGCTGCCATCTTGGCTAGATTCCTCTTTGTCGATCCAGCGGACGATTGCCTCGAGCCCGGATTGAAGATTCTGTTTCAAAGCGCTGCTCATCACAGATTCAAACCCGCACGCCGATTGGATGGAAAGCCAGTCCGTGCGACCCGATCGTGTCGGTGGATACTTGCGATAGAGGATCAAACTATGGAGGTAAGGTCTGATATTGTTCAACTCTCGGGTTGAGACGAGCGGCGCAATCCGAACATCGCAAAAGGTTGAAATCTTACGCTGAAATTGAATAGATGAAGCAGACTGGTTTCTCATGGCATTCCTGGTTCGCACTCTATATCGGAACAAAGCACCGGGGGGTGGCCTGCTAAGGCCACGGGGTTAACGAAATCTGAATGCATGCGATTTCAGATGTAATGCCCAGGCGAAAACATTGGTGTGGGCAATTGCGTGGGGGACGGAGAGTGGCGTTCGGGATCTTCATCCATCGAGCAGATTCGATTTACGACGATAGCCCGTCGGAGCAGTATCAGTTCCCGAAACAATATCTCGGACGTGTGCAAGCTTGTGCCGGCGATTGGGTCATCTACTATGAGCCCCGCAAGGCGTCGGCGGCGCGAGGCTACTTCGCCGTCGCTAAAGTCGCTCAGGTCATCCAGGACCCAAAGGCGCCTGCGATGTACGTGGCCTTGATCGAACCGGGGAGCTACCTCGACTTCATCAACCCTGTTCCGTTCAACGGTCCAGCGGGAGTTATCGAGAGCGGTGTGCTAAATGAAGCCGGGCGGATTTCTGGCAGAGCGCAAGCAGCAGTACGGCCGGTCTCAGCATCAGACTTCAATCGTATACTCTCGATTGGGCTCGAAGAGCGCGGGCTGGAACTGCCTCGAATTGGCGAGCCATCTGTGCCTGGCTATGGTTTCGGTGATGGTCCTCAAACGCCATTTGTCTTCGATCAGGAGCGCGATCGCATCAGCCACTTTCTTCGCGTATTGTCCGTGATCGGATGTTTCGGCGCCTCGTTCTCCAAGCTTATGACAAACGATGTGCCATCACCGGACTGAAGCTCATCAACGGTGGCGGGCGTGCGGAAGTAGATGCTGCTCACATCAAGGCGGTTGACGCGAACGGACCCGATATTCTCACCAATGGTATCGCACTGTCTGGCACAGCGCATTGGATGTTTGACCGAGGGCTAATAGGCCTGTCGGACGACTTGGAAGTCCTGATTTCACGACAGGCGAATGATGCTGGCAGCATTCGAAGTCTGATCAATTCGACCGGGAAGGCAATTGTACCTTCGAGGCCGTTCGAAAGGCCCCACCCGCAGTTTCTGCAGTAGCATCGCGAAAACCGCTTTAAGTATTGAAGCCTG
Source organism: Rhizobium sp. TH2 (assembly GCF_024707525.1). Lineage (NCBI taxonomy): Bacteria > Pseudomonadati > Pseudomonadota > Alphaproteobacteria > Hyphomicrobiales > Rhizobiaceae > Rhizobium > Rhizobium sp. TH2. Next base: position 135,869 of record NZ_CP062232.1, read on the forward strand.
TCTGCGCTCCGTCAAGTCCGGTGGTTCGATTCCCATCAAGACCTTAAGAGCTCGTCCGCTGACGAGGACATTGCGGAGTTTGCGATGTATGCGTTCAACGACGGCTTCGCGCCCTATCCCTATGGCCTCGTTGCATGAGGTGCGTCGATGAAACTTCAGTCGTTCAACTCAGCGCGAGAAATTGAACATGAACATCATGCTTGAAAGGTCTGTCAGGACTGCGAAACGTTGGCGGGTCGGCGCAACGTATGCTGACGGCGCAGGCCCCGCCAGGCGCACGGAAATCCTTTACGAGCTCACTATTTAGAACTGGACGTGGGCTACCGCGAAATGGCAAACGGGGCGAATTTCGTATGGAACGCAGTCGCGAGGAACTGTCATGAAAACACTCATTCGCGTGGTGGTGATGATCGCTGTTGCGGTCGTCGTTGTTATAGGTTTCCGCTGGTATCGTTATGTTACCAACACCGACAGCCCTTACGATGAAATCGGCATCACGCTCAACAGTTCCATGCCCGGTCCGCTCAACAGTTGGGGCTGCGCCAAGCTCAAAACCACTTTTGCTAATTCCTTGCCACCGTATGGCTGCGCCGCGGGCGACGGAACCCAGTGGAAGTAAGGCTGTGGGGCCGCGCCAGAGGTTGATCCAGTGAACATCAGCATGCCAGATCATGGCGATCGGCATTTCAGCGACCTTGTCAGTAGCGGTTCCGGGCGCCCCCGCGGCAACACCACGGAAGCAAATGCAAATGGCATTCCGAATAACCGCCGTGAGAATTTCGCTCACGGCCACAGCTTACGTGCTATTCGCGCCACCGTTAGAGGTGGCCGCCTGAAAACCGAATGGACATCCAATCCGCGATGGTGACAGCCAGCGCAGGATCTCCCGCTTCGCAAACTTATTGTGGTTAACGGCATGTTGACGAACGCGGAAGAAATTCCCGCTCCCGATGTTGTGGATCGTACCGATGATTCTGAATGCCATCGCCGAAAAGTTGAAGCACCAATCAAGAGACGATTTCAAAGGGCGGATTTCGAGGTGGGGCTGATCGTACAAGCGGTTGTCTGGTATCTGCGCTATCCACTCAACCGAGACCTTGAGGGATGTTCCGAGAGCGCGGTTTTCAGTCGAGCATAGCACGATCTGCTGGCGCCAATCTATATGATCTCAAAGTCATTGAGACCAAGCGCACTAGCGTCTGTGAAATTGAGGAGTGCGATGAAAATTGCGGCTTCTGAACCCACACCGTCGGGGTCAAAGTACAGTCGGTCGTTATCCTGCCGAAAAATGAACTGTGCCTTACTGCCAGTGGCAATGCTGTCAGAAGCACGGTTGAAAAGTTCGTCGGATCCCAACACCGCGCCGATTCCGAATTCTTTACCTCTCACTCGGAGGATGTCCTGATTGTCGGTGAAGTAGTTAATAACGTCCGTTCCCTTGTTCAATTGAATCCAGAACGTCTCAACTGTCGCCTCGGCGGTGTCACCAAACAGAGTATCGTCGCCACCATCGCCGCGCATTAGGTAGCCGGGAGCATAGATCAGGTCGGCGCCAGCTCCCCCGTACACGAAGCAATCCTTCGCTGTTGTGTTATCGGTAAAGTTGAAAACATCATTCTCTCGAGTTAAGACGAAGTTCTCCATCCCCAAATAGGTATCACCCGCAGCGTCCTCTTGGCCGGTACTGGTATCGGCCGAAGGTCCTTGAATAGTGACGCCCGCCGAGGTGGAGAATTTCGAATAATTCACGGTATCGCTGCCCTTGCCGCCATTCATTGCATCGATGCCGCCCATACCTGGCAGAAACAGGTCATTTCCATCGCCGCCGAGAAGTTCATCGTCGCCGAGCTTTCCGTCGAGCTTGTCGTTACCATCGCCACCTTTCAGGACGTCATTGCCACTAAGACCGACAAGATAGTCGTTGCCACCAAGACCCATCAACAGATCGTCGCCAGTGGTGCCATTGATCTTGTCGTTGTTGCCGGTGCCCTTCTTCTTCGCCATCGCAAACCCTCTCAGGAAAAACGTCACGTCAAAACAAGAAATCGCTGCTGCCCAAATCCTTGATATTGAGCCCCGCCAGCGTGATTGTATCGCCATGGCCGGCATTGATGAGCACGGAGGAGCCTTTCTGGCTGACATGGTCGGCCTTGAGATCGGCAAAATCGGCAATCGACGTCATGGCCTTGAGGTCGAGGCGATCGTGGTCGGCGCCCGCAGCGTCGAAATCGGCGATCGCATCCTTACCGGATCCGGTCTTGAACACGAATCGGTCGGAGCCATCGCCGCCAAAAGCCTTGTCGGTTCCCTTGCCGCCGATAAGAATGTCGTCGCCGCCAAGGCCCTTGAGGATATTCTTGCCGGCATTGCCTGTCAGGACGTTGTCGCTGCCATTGCCGGTGGCGTTGATGGTGTCCTTGCCCGTCAAAATCAGGTTCTCCAACCCGGCATGCTGCAACAGGCTGAAGGATACCGAGGCCAGGACGCGGTCGACGCCTTGCACGACGAATTCCCGCACATCGTCCAACCCGGAATTGATAATATAGGTGTCGTTGCCAAACCCGCCGACTAGGACGTCGGTACCGCCCGCGCCGCCGAGCCGATCGTTGCCGTCATAGCCGATCAGCGTTTCGTCCGCCTCTGTGCCGGTCAGCGTCTCGTTCTTGTCACCGGGTGTGTCGTCAGGGACAAAGCTGCGCTGGTAGATGCCATAGGTGTCGCCCGCCCCCTGGCCCTCCCAGCTCACAATCCAGCCGCCGTTGGCAAGCGCCTTGACCGTGGGATCGAACTGCACGCCCGCCGTGCCGGGATTGACTAGCGTTTCCGACCCAACAATGTTTCCATTGGTGTCATAGCGCTGCTGATAAATGTCGAAGGTAACGCTGTCCGGGCCGAAGGATCGCCAGGTGACAAGCCAGCCGCCATCGGCCAGGCCTGTCACCGAAGATTGCATCTGGAAATTGGTTGTGTAGGTGTTGACCTGCGTTTCCGTCCCGACCTTATTGCCAGCCATGTCATAACGCTGCTGATAAATGTCCCACCAATTTGTGTCTCCATAGCTGTTCCATGTCACCAGCCATCCGCCATCGGCAAGCGCCGTCACGCTGGATTGCGCTTGATCTGCGGTTGTCTGCGTGTTGACCGCCAATTCGGGACCGAGTGCGGCACCGTTGCCGTCGTAGCGTTGCTGATAGATGCCATAGCCGTGGCCGTCTTGGCCAACGGACGACCAAGTGACCAACCAGCCGCCATCCGCAAGCGCTGCCGAGGACGATTGGAACTGGGAATCGGTCGCGTGCGTATTAACGCGGGTCTCGGTGCCGCCGGTGCTTCCATCGGCTTGGTAACGCTGCTGATAGATGCCCTCGTTGTCGCCATCTTGACCGGAAGACGTCCAGGCGACCACCCAGCCGCCATCTGTCAGGGTGATCACGGAGGAATCGGCCTGAGAACTGGTCGTGTAGGTATTGACGAGCGTCTCAAGGCCCGTTGCGCTGCCGTTCGCATGGAAGCGTCGTTGATAGATGCCAAAGCCGCTGCCATCCTGATCGGCGGACGTCCAAGTTGCCAGCCACCCACCATCTGCAAGTGCCGTCACGCTGGATTCGGATTGGCCGCCAGTCGTATGGCTGTTGATCAGCGTTTCAGAACCGATCGCATTGCCGCTCGCGCCATAGCGTTGCTGATAGATGCCCAACTGTCCTCCGGACTCGCTACTGTCGGAAGTCCAGCTCACCACCCAGCCGCCATCGTCGAGCAGGGTCACGGCGGGCTGATGTTGATCCATCGTGGTATGGGTGTTGACGCGCGTCACCGCACTGCCCGTGGCATTCGATGGCATGATTTTCTCCTGCATTCCCGCTTATTGAGCCTGCCGTCGCATCGTGACTTTCGCCGCTCGCCAACCAAACGGGGTTGTGTCAATGGATGAATGGGCGTCAAAACCCCTGTGCCCTAAAATCGAAGACGCCCATAAAATTAAACAAAATCAGTGTCGTCAATTTGGGACGGTTTGACGTTCAAGAGCGTCAGAGTATCGCCGCCACCAAAATCAAGGATTGTATTTTTCCCCGACTTCACGATGTGATCTACATCGGCAAATGTTCCATTGATCAAATCTTGAAACCCTACACCACCGGTAGCGTCGAAATCAGTGATGACATCGTTCCCATAGCTCGCGACGAATGCGAAATTGTCGTTGCCCGCGCCGCCTGTTAAAATATCTCTGCCAAGGCCACCCGCCAAGCTGTCATCACCGCCGCGACCGATCAGAATTTCGCTTTTAGCACCCGGTCGCCCCATAGTATCTGCAAGATTTGTTCCGATGGCTCTAACGTTCCCCGAGACAGCTCGGCCACTGATTTCTCCAAATTGTTCAAAAAAAGTATCACCGAGTAGGAATCGCGCGTCGACTTTAAAGTCTTCTATCGACATAAATTTATCGCCGTTCGCGTCCGCGCGGGTAAATTTCTCGACCACCCCGCTTTTTAGGATTCCATGCGCGTAGTCGAGGTTCGTCCCCTCAATAATCACCTCGTCGAGACTCGTTCTATCAACAAAAACAGCTCTGTTTTTCGATCCACTCAACAAGGCGAGATCGTTCAAATCCTCGTCGCCGCTATACCATGCTTCGAAAAGGCGTACGGTTGCCCGGGTCATGATGTTCTCCGAAATGTTGTTTGTTGTGCTATTTCCGAAACGTACCCTCGTTCTTTTCCCGCCGATAAGTCCGCTATCGTCATGAGTCCGCAACTTAGGAGCTAACGGTTTCCGTGCGTGACAGGTCCATGAAATAAACCGGCCTAACCGCTGTGGCCCCGGTGCGACCGACCGCATGAAGTAGCAGCAACTATCAACGCAATTTTGGAGGCGTCACGGAGGGTGAGCCTGATCTTCTTTGCCGTGCGAGCCACTAAAGGAGCTGGTTTCCTGCCGCCAATAATGCATACAGTCGGGCAATCTCCACCTGTCAAATGACAGGGGGCGATGATGAATTTCTGGTTTGTCCATAAGGGCTACGTGTTTCTGCAATGTGGCAGAGTACTCATGGGCTCTTTGGCGATTAGCGCGCTCGTTGCAGCGCCGGAGCCGAGATGCGCGAGCTAACATGACAGTTGATCTTGCCGATGCAATCTACGAGGCCGCGTTTGTTCCGGAACTATGGTCCAAGGCATTGGAGCGGCTGGCGCAGCTCTCGACTTCAGTTGGAACAGCCCTCTTTCTCTTCAGCGACGGCAGGCCGACGCGGGGCAGGGCACTCGATAGCCAGCACGAGGAGTTGGCCGCATTTCTTACAAGCGATACGCTGCCATTTTCCGCAAGCGTACAAAACGTCTGCCGCGCTCAGCCCTCGAGCTTTGTAGACTTCGATAGCCTACTGACGAACGAGGAAAAAGCGAACGATGTCGCCCAAATTCGCTATCGATCAATGGGAATCGGTGCCCATTTAGGAACCGCAATTCCCATGCCGAGTGGTGAGTTGGTCATCTTTGTTCAGCAGAGGCTGATTGAGAGCGGGCCTTATGGCCGCAAGGAAACGCGGCTTCTCAATCGTCTTAGACCGCACTTGGCGCGCGCCAGCATGATCGCGGTCCGGCTGGGTCTCGAACGTGCCGAGAATGCTGTCAATGCCATGGAGACTATGGGATTTCCCGCTGCCGTGCTGTCGGACTTGGGGCGGGTTCGTGCAACCAATGTTCTGTTCGACCGTCTTTCGCAAGTGTTTCTGACCACGGCCTTCGGCGGACTCGCCATTTCCGGACGCGAGGCTAACGGGTTGTTTCAGCAAGCCATTAGGGCCATGCGCGAGGACCGTGAGCCTCTGGTCCGTTCAATTCCACTCGCTCCTCGGGAGGACAGGGCGCCGTTAATCATCCACCTACTGCCCCTTCGCCGCGCTGCACATGACATTTTCGCCAATGGTGACGTTATGCTTGTGGCAACGACGGTGGGTGCTAGCGCGATGGTGCCCGCCGCGACGATTCTGACCGGTCTTTTCGACCTATCGCCGGCAGAAGCGAAGCTCGCAACTTCCCTTGCAGTGGGACTGACGCTCAAAGCCGCGGCAGCGGAGCAAGGAATTCAAGTCAGTACGGCACGATACTATCTGGAAAGAGTATTCCAAAAGACAGGCACCCACCAGCAAAGTGAACTGGTTGCCCTTCTCAAGACTGCGCAGCCCCTCTCGCATGGGTGATCCAAGGGCACTGCCCCAGAAACGACGCGCTGAAGCGTTGGTGCACGGATCACCGGCTCTGAGGTTCTGCTCCCATCAACTGCTGAGTTCGGACCTCTAAAAATGTGCCCACCGCATCGCGCCTGAAATGAGGGTAGGCTCGGTTGCTAGTCGAGATTGCCGATTGGCCTGTGTTGGCTTCACCCGCGAACAGTGGAAATCACTCCACAGTGGCAAGCAAGGTCTTTGCGATACCTGCTGCCGCGGCCACATGGGCTTTGCAGGCTTCTGCGGCGGCCACGGGGTCGTTCTGTTCTATCGCCGCGAAGATCTTGCGGATTTGGGCCGGGCCGGAGGTCGTGCGGTTGGCGGTGGAGAGTGTCATCACGCGCAGCCGTGAGATACGGCCATTGAGCCGGCTGACGATGTCCCAGGCGATATTGTGGCCGCTGGCCTCGAAGATCGTGCCGTAAAATTCGGTCGTGGCGTCGAGAATGCCGGGCGGCGAATGCAGTTTCGAGGTGCGGTCGAGTTCGTCCAGCGACTTCCGAAGCTTGGCCTTGATCTTGTCGTCAGCAACGCGGGCGCAATCCGCCACAGCCGTCGATTCGAGTGCAGCGCGAATCTCGTAGATCTGCCTTGCGTCGTCCCAGTTTAGCTTGGCAACGATAGGCCCCTGCTTGGCCAGCATTTCGACCAGCCCCTCGGCCTCCAGATGGCGGATGACCTCGCGGATCACCGACCGCGAGACACCGAGCTGATCGCACAATGTGCGCTCCACAAGCCGTTCTCCGGGCTCGAACAACCCGCTGATGACCGCGCGACGCATGCGATCGAGCGCGATCTCACGCAGCGTCGTGGGTGGCGTTTCAATGCGCAGGGCGGCGAGACTCTTGGCGTTCTTGGTCATGGGCCTTCGTGTAGCCGCAAAATTTCTTTTGCACAAGGTCTTGACACTCGGTCTTATGGTATACCAACATACAGGAAGACAAATTGAAGGAGATTTCCCTTGGCGCCCACCATCCGCAAAACGCTTCTCCACGTGGAGACGGCGCTGATCGAAGGCGGGCGCGAGGCAGCCACGCCGCTCAAGCTGATCGCAGCCATGGCCGTGCTCAAGAACCCCTGGGCCGGTCGTGGCTTCGTGGTCGACCTGAAGCCCGAGATTCATGACGCCGCACCGGTGCTGGGTGCGCTGCTGACGAAAATGATCCTCGAAACGGCCGGTTCGGGCGATGTGGTCGAGGCCTACGGCAAGTCTGCCGTGGTCGGATTGGACGGAGAAATCGAGCATGCCTCTGCGCTGATCCACACATTGCGCTTCGGCAATCACTATCGCACGGCCGTCGGTGCCAAATCCTACCTCGCCTTCTGCAACACGCGCGGCCCGGCCAATGCGCCGATCATGATCCCGCTGATGGACAAGAACGACGAGGGCCGGCGTTCGCATTACCTGACAATCCAGTGCGCCATCCCCGATGCGCCGGCGGCTGACGAGATCGTTGTGGCGCTCGGCGCCTCGATCGGCGGCCGGCCGCATCATCGCATCGGCGATCGCTATCAGGACCTCAAGGAGTTGGGCCACGATGTTGCAAACCCTGCAGCGGTCTAGGACGCCTTCGGGCGCGGCCTATCTCGACCAGGGCGAGGGCGACGAAACCGTCGTCCTCATCCACGGGGTGGGCATGCGGATCGAGGCCTGGGGTCCGCAGATCGAGCGGCTGGCAGAGACCTGCCGCGTCATCGCCGTCGATCTCCCCGGCCATGGTGGTTCGACGCCGCTCGACGGGCCGCCACGTCTCGAGCAGTTCGTCGCGTGGTTCGGCCGAGTGCTGGAAGAGTTGTCATTGGGTCCGGTCAATGTCGCGGGTCATTCCATGGGCGCGCTGATCGTCACCGGGATTGCAGCGACTGCACAGGATAAGGTGCGCCGGGTCGCTTTGCTCAACGGCGTGCATCGGCGTAGTGAGGCTGCCCGGAAGGCGGTCATGGCGCGCGCCGACGAAATCGTCAGCGGCGCGTTCGATCGCGAGGCACCGCTCTCGCGCTGGTTTTCAGTCGAGGAACGCAACAGCGAGGCCTATGTCCTGGTGCGCGATCTTCTCCAGGCCGTCGATGCGGCCGGTTACGCAGACGCCTACAGGGCCTTTGCCTCTGGCGATTCGATCTATTCCGATTGTTGGCCAAGGGTGACCCGCCCGGCACTCTTCCTGACCGGAAGCGATGATATGAATTCGACCGCCGAAATGGCGCAGGGCATGGCGCGCGCCGCACCCCACGGCAAGGTCGTCGTCATACCAGGCCATCGCCACATGGTGAATCTTACGACGCCGGAAACGGTCAATGCGGCACTGGCCGACTGGCTGACATGGGAGGTGGAGAATGACACTTGAACCCAGAGCCCTGCGGGATGCCTTCGGCGCATTTCTCACCGGTGTCACCGTCGTGACGACCGTGGACCAGACCGGCGCGCCGTTCGGCTTCACGGCCAACAGCTTCACCAGCGTCTCCCTCGATCCACCGCTGCTGCTCGTCTGCCTAGCCCGCACCTCGCGCAATTATCAGACGCTGACCAGCGCCAAGGGTTTCGCCGTCAATATCCTGTCGGAGAGCCAGAAGGACGTGTCAAATACGTTCGCGCGGCCAGTGGAGGACAGGTTCTCGGCTGTCGAATGGCGCAAGGGTCCGCATGGCTCGCCCGTGTTTTCCGACGTCGCCGCCTGGTTCGACTGTTCGATGCATGAGCTTGTCGATGCCGGTGACCACGTTATCCTGATCGGCCGCATCGAGGCCTTCGAGAACAGCGGCAGGACCGGATTGGGCTATGCACGCGGCGGCTATTTCACACCAGCGCTGGCGGAAAAGACTCTGCTTGCCAATGCCGAGGGTGGGTTGCTGCTCGGTGCCGTTGCGGTGCGCGACGACGATATCCTGCTCGTGCCCGACAGCAAGGGTGGCTGGACGATTCCCTTCGTCGAAAAGCCCGAAAGCGATGGCATCGAAGCACTTGAAGATCACCTCCATACCCTGACAGGGTTGAGCGTGCAGACCGGCATTCTTTACTCCGTCTATGAAGACACCAAGACCGGCCGCCAGCAGGTGATCTACCGGGGCAGTCTCGGCGAGGGAACGCCGAGAACTGGACAGTTCTTTCCCATACAGGACCTGCCACTGGCCGAGATCGGCGACAATGCGGTGAACGAGCTCGTGAAGCGCTATGCTGCAGAGAGCACGCTGGGCAATTTCGGTGTCTATTTCGGCAATCAGGAAAAGGGCCGGGTGCACGCCGTGGCCGCTAAAGGGTAATCCCGATGAAATTCTCGCTCTTCGTCCATATGGAACGGCTGGATGCCAGCCAAAACCACCAGCAGCTCTATGAAGAGTTCATCAGGCTGTGTGAGATCGCCGACGCGGGTGGTATGCATGCGATCTGGACCGGCGAACACCACGCGATGGATTTCACTATTGCGCCAAATCCGTTCGTCAACATTGCCGATCTCGCGCGTCGAACCAAGAATGTCAGGCTCGGCACCGGCACGGTGATCGCGCCTTTCTGGCATCCGATCAAACTCGCTGGCGAAGCGGCGATGACCGACATCATTTCCGGCGGGCGGCTCGATATCGGGATCGCGCGTGGCGCCTATGGATTCGAATATGAGCGCCTGCTGCCCGGGCTGGACGCCTGGGGCGCCGGCCAGCGCATGCGCGAACTTATCCCTGCCGTGAAGGGCATCTGGAACGGCGACTACGCACATGACGGCGAGTTCTGGAAATTTCCCGCCACCACGTCCGCGCCGAAGCCGGTGCAGCAACCGCATCCGCCGATCTGGGTCGCGGCGCGCGATCCGAACAGCCATGAATTCGCGGTGGCCAACGGCTGGAACGTGCAATGCACGCCGCTTGCTAATGGCGAAGCCGAGATTTCAAGCCTGATGGAACGGTTCACCGCAGCCTGCGGCAAGAACCCAGATATCGAGCGGCCGAAGATCATGCTGCTGCTCCACACCTATGTGGGCAGTGATGCGGCCGATATCGAGCAGGCAGCTCGGGAGCTGAGCGTCTACTACAATTACTTCTTCGCCTGGTTCAGGAACGAGCGGCCAATCCACCAGGGCCTGATCGAACGACTCTCCGAAGAAGAACTCGCGGCCAATCCCAATCTGTCGCCAGAGATGATGCGGACGAACATGCCCATCGGCACGCCGGATGAAGTCATTCGCCGGCTAAAAGTCTACGAGGATCTCGGCTATGACGAATATTCGCTCTGGATCGACAGCGGCATGAGCTTCGAGCGCAAGAAGGCCTCGCTCGAGCGTTTCATTGCCGATGTCATGCCGGCTTTTCAGTGAGGCGAGAGATGCAACGGTTCCAGCAATATATCGACGGTGTCTTTGAGGACGGCTCGGCCCGCTTCGACAGCCTTGACCCCGCCACCGGCGATGTCTGGGCATCGATGCCGGAGGCTCGTGAGGAGGATGTCGACCGTGCGGTGAAGGCGGCCGAGAAAGCTCTCTGGTCCGGCGCATGGCCTGCAATGACGGCAACAGCGCGCGGCAAGCTGCTCTATCGCCTCGCCGACCTGGTGCAGGCCAACGCCCCCACGCTTGCCGAACTCGAAACGCAGGATACAGGAAAGATCATCCGGGAGACTTCGGCGCAGATCGCCTATGTCGCCGACTATTACCGCTATTATGCCGGGCTCACCGACAAGATCGAGGGCGCCACGCTCGCCATCGACAAGGCCGACATGGATGTCTGGACTCGCCGCGAACCGGTCGGTGTCGTCGCGGCGATCGTGCCGTGGAACAGCCAGCTCTTTCTCTCGGCGGTCAAGCTCGGGCCGGCGCTGGCGGCGGGCTGTACGGTGGTGGTCAAGGCATCCGAGGATGGCCCGGCACCGCTGCTCGAATTCGCCCGCCTGGTACATGAGGCCGGCTTCCCGAACGGCGTGGTCAATGTCATCACCGGCTTCGGGCCATCCTGCGGCAGCGCGCTCACCCGGCATCCCGGCGTGGCCCATATCGCCTTCACCGGTGGCCCCTCGACCGCCGCGCAGGTTGTGCGCAATTCCGCCGAGAGCCTCGCGACGACTTCCCTGGAACTCGGCGGCAAATCGCCGTTCATCGTCTTTGCCGATGCCGATTTGGAAAGTGCCGCCAACGCCCAGGTCGCTGGCATTTTCGCGGCCACCGGCCAGAGTTGCGTCGCCGGTTCGCGACTGATCATCGAGGCCTCGGTCAAGGATCGTTTTCTTGATCTGCTCAAAGCCAAGGCGGAAGCGATCCGCATCGGTTCGCCGCTCGATATGCGCACCGAAGTCGGGCCGCTCTGCACGTTGCGGCAGCGGGATCATATCGAGAAGATTGTCGCCGCGTCGATCGAGGCGGGTGCCAAGGTGGTCACCGGTGCGAAAGCCGTGGATGGCGAAGGCTTCTACTATCTGCCGACGATCCTTGATTGCGACGGTGTCACCTCGCCTTCGGTCGAGGCCGAACTGTTCGGGCCTGTGCTTTCCGTGATGTCCTTCGAGACGGAGGACCAGGCAGTCCAACTCGCCAACGATACCCGCTACGGACTGGCATCCGGGGTCTTCACCCGGAATCTCGCACGTGCGCACCGGATGATCCGAAAAATCCGTGCCGGCATCGTCTGGGTGAACACCTATCGCGCCGTCTCGCCTATCGCGCCCTTCGGTGGCTATGGCCAGTCCGGACAGGGCCGAGAGGGCGGCATGGCGGCGGCGCTCGACTATACAAGAACCAAGACAGTCTGGCTGCGCACCTCCGACGATCCGATCCCCGATCCCTTCGTGATGCGGTGAGCCATGTTCGACGAGATCCGCATCAACAAGATCATGACGCCGGCGGCCTTTTCGCCGCTCGGCGGAAATGCGCCTGCCTGAACAATACAACGACCAAACAGAACAAGGAAAAGGGAACATGAAAAACAGGATTGCTATCGCACTCTTCTCCGCCGCTCTCGGCTTCGCCGGAGCCGCGAGCGCCGAGGACATGGTCTTCACCAGCTGGGGCGGCACCACCCAGGACGCGCAGAAGGCCAGCTGGGCGGAGAGCTTCACCGGCGAAACCAAGATCAATGTGACGCAGGATGGTCCCACCGACTACGGCAAGATCAAAGCCATGGTCGAAGCCGGCAATGTCAACTGGGATGTCGTCGATGTGGAAGGCGACTATGCGGTCCAGGCCGGCAAGCTCGGACTGCTGGAAAAGCTCGACTTCTCCATTATCGACAAGTCCAAGCTCGATCCGCGTTTCGTGACCGACTATTCGGTCGGCAGCTTCTATTATTCCTTCGTCATCGGCTGCAACAAGGACGCTGTCGCCGCATGCCCGAAGAGCTGGGCGGATGTCTTCGATACCGCGAAATTCCCCGGCAAGCGCGCCTTCTACAAATGGTCCGCGCCTGGTGTGATCGAGGCGGCCCTGCTGGCTGACGGCGTAGCCGCCGACAAGCTCTATCCGCTCGATCTCGATCGCGCCTTCAAGAAGCTCGACACGATCAAGGCCGACATCATCTGGTGGGACAGCGGTGCGCAATCGCAACAACTGCTGGCCTCCGCCGAGGCGCCCTTCGGCTCCTTCTGGAACGGCCGCCTGACCGCGCTTGCCGCCACCGGTGTAACAGTCGAGACATCATGGACCAACAACATCACTGCGGCTGACTCGCTGGTCGTGCCGAAGGGGACCAAGAACAAGGACGCGGCGATGAAATTCATCGCGCATGCGACGAGCGAGCAGGCCCAGGCGAGCTTTGCGACCGCGACCGGCTATGCGCCCGTGAACCTCGAGTCCAACGTGCTAATGGACCCCGAACTGCGCAAGACCCTGCCCGACATGCAGGCGGATACCCAGGTCAATGCAGACATGGATTACTGGGCGGAGCATCGCGACGAGATCGGCACCCGCTGGTACGCCTGGCAGGCTCAATAAAGACCCGCAAGGGTTCCACGCGGACCGGCACAGCCGGTCCGCCATCTTCTGAACGGACGGCAACGATGGCAGTTTCAGCAACGATGGGTAACGAGGGACGAAAGGCGCGCAGGGACGGCAGCCTCAGCTATGTCGTGCCGGCGCTCGTGCTCGTCGTCCTGTTTTTCGTCGTGCCCGTTCTGATGCTGCTGATGCGCAGCGTGCTCGAACCCGAGCCGGGGCTGCAGAACTATGCGACCCTGCTCGGCTCCACCACCTATCTCAGGATATTCCTCAACACGTTCATCGTCGCGGGCGTGGTGACCATCATATCCGTTTTGATCGGCTATCCCGTGGCCTGGCTGCTTGCCATCATGCCTGAGAAATGGTCGCGGCTCGTGCTCGCCATCATCATCCTTTCGATGTGGACCAACCTGCTGACGCGCACCTATGCCTGGATGGTCCTGCTGCAGCGGACCGGCGTGATCAACAAGTCGCTGATGGGTCTCGGCCTGATCGACCAGCCGCTGCCGCTGGTCAACAATCTCATCGGCGTCACCATCGGCATGACCTATATCATGCTGCCCTTCGTAATCCTGCCGCTGATGGGCGTGATCCGCGCCATCGACCCTGCGATCCTGCGTGCCGCCGCACTCTGTGGCGCCACCAGCATGCAATGTTTCACCCGCGTGCTGCTGCCGCTGTCGCTGCCGGGGATCGCCGCCGGCGCGCTGATGGTGTTCGTCATGTCGCTCGGCTACTTCGTGACGCCGGCACTGCTCGGTGGCACATCCAACATGATGCTGGCGGAGCTAGTGGCCCAGTTCGTTCAATCGCTGGTCAACTGGGGCATGGGCGGGGCTGCGGCTCTGGTGTTGCTGGTTGTCACGCTGGCGCTCTACGCCGTGCAGCTCAAATTCTTCAACACCGCGCGGGCGAGGTAGGCCATGCTGCTCGATTTCGACAAGCTCGGCGCATGGCGATGGTTCCTGATCGGGTTGACCGTGCTGGTCTGTCTGTTCCTGATCCTGCCGATCGTCTTCATCGCGGCGCTTTCCTTCGGCTCGTCGCAATGGCTGATCTTCCCGCCGCCGTCCTGGACGCTGCGCTGGTATCATGACCTGTTCGCCGATCCGCGCTGGCTCTGGTCGGCACTGACCAGTCTCAAGATCGCGGCCATCGTCACCGTGCTGTCGGTGGTGATCGGCTTTCTCGCCGCGCTCGGCCTCAATCGCGGCCGGTTCGCCGGCCGTGATGCGCTCAAGGCGCTGTTCCTGACGCCGATGATCCTGCCGGTGGTGGTGCTTGCGGTGGCGCTCTATGCGCTGTTCCTCAAGTTCGGACTCGCAGGCACCACCATAGCCTTCGTGATCGCCCACCTCCTGATCGCGCTACCGTTCTCGATCATCTCGATCGGCAACGCGCTCGAGGGTTTCGATCGCTCGATCGAGGATGCAGCGATCCTCTGCGGCGCTAGCCCGTGGGAGGCACGCCTGCGGGTGACCGTCCCGGCGATCAGCCACGGCATATTCGGGGCGGCCGTCTTCTCTTTTCTCGCCTCGTGGGACGAGGTGGTGCTCGCGATCTTCATGGCGAGCCCGACGCTGCAGACGCTTCCGGTGAAGATCTGGTCGACCCTCCGGCAGGACCTCACGCCGGTGATCGCGGCGGCCTCGACCCTGCTCATCGCCTTCACCATTCTCCTGATGATTACAGCGGCACTCGTCCGCAAGGGACGAAAAGCATGACCGAGCCATTTCTCAGCATTCGCGGCATCCGCAAGGTCTATGGGGCCGTCACCGCGGTCAAGAATGTCAGCCTGGACATTGCCGAGGGCGAGTTCATGACCTTTCTCGGGCCGTCCGGCTCCGGCAAATCGACAACGCTCTACATCCTCGCTGGCTTCCAGGACCCGAGCGCCGGCGACATCCTGCTGAAGGGCAGGAGCCTGCTCTCGACGCCCTCCCACAAGCGCAATATCGGCATGGTGTTTCAACGCTATACGCTGTTTCCGCATCTGAGCGTCGGCGAGAATGTCGCATTTCCTTTGCGGGTCCGCCGCCGGCCACAGGCGGAAATCGCCGAGAGGGTGAAGGCTGCGCTCAAGCTCGTTCGGCTTGATGGACTGGAAGATCGCATGCCGGCGCTCATGTCCGGTGGCCAGCAGCAGCGCGTGGCGCTTGCCCGCGCACTGGTCTATCAGCCCCCGGTATTGCTGATGGATGAACCGCTCTCGGCGCTCGACAAGAAGCTGCGCGAAGAAATCCAGTTCGAGATCCGCCGCATTCACCAGGAAACCGGCGTCACGATCCTCTACGTCACCCACGACCAGGAGGAGGCACTCAGGCTCTCCGATCGCATCGCCGTCTTTTCGCAAGGGGAAATCGACCAGATAGGCACGGGCCAGGAACTCTATGCCGAACCCGCGACCCGTTTCGTTGCTGGTTTCATCGGCGACAGCAATTTTGTCGAGGCCGATGTGGTCTACAGTGACGGCAAGCATGCCAGCCTGAAGCTGCCAGGAGGGGCTGTGATCGAGGGAGTGCCGCTGCATGGCGTGGAGGCCGGTGGCGTTAAGGCGTCGCTGATGCTGCGGCCCGAGCGTATCGACCTCAAGCCGAGCAGTGGTGCCGGCGCCATTGCTGGCGAAGTCCGCGATATCACCTTCCTCGGCAACAACATCCATGTTCTGGTTGCGCCGGCGGGTGCCGAGCCCATTTCCGTTCGCCTGCCTTTCGGCCATGCCGCACTTGCCAAGCTTGCTCCCGGTGCAATGGTGGAGATGAAGTTCAACGCCTCTGAGGCTCGGGCTTTCATGTCATAGCGATATTCTTTCAGCGTACGAATCGCAGGAGGCTCGACGGCAGCCTTTAAGCAAACCTCCCTAGATCACGGGCAACCTAGGCCCGAGCACCAGTGTGCTAAACAGCTGCAGATGATGCTTGCGACGCTGCCACCTACTCAACTCGACCAAGTTCCGCGACAATGAGTGGCGATCAGGAGACTGGGAGCAAACGACCGTTGGCGCCGCTTGAGCTTGGATGGCGATTGTTGGGTGCAGATCGGGCCGTTGCAGTGACCAAACACTCAGGGCCGTGAATGATAGCAGAACGGCGGGGTTGCCGGTTCCACTCCCATCAAAGCGTTTTCCACTCCAAGGTAGGTGTCGCCGGATGTGGGCGGCAGACAGTTATCGACCTCGCTGGCCAATGTTTTCGCACTGCGAGGGATAATGTTGCGTTGCGGAAGCGTATTATGGAACGACGTACCCCAAAAACGTGCGAAATGTCATACAATTGAAACTAGATTCTACTGTGCGCTGTTATCCAATTGACAAATCCATGAGCTAATGTATTTTCTGACCCGTTAGCGGATAGGTCGGCCCCGAGATGAAGAGGAGAGTGTCTTGACTGTTTTCACAAGAACCTTGTCTCTCATTTCCATCCGGAAAATGCATGGTTGTCGCGATCGAATGTGACGCGAGTTGCGTCCTCTCTCGCATCCCCCACACAGTCGCATTTTGATCGGAGACTCCCTGATGAAGCAGGTCGTCGAATACCAAGGCATTGCTGTTGGCGTCCTCATACCGGCCGACAATTATCTAGCTTTTCTTGCTGTCAAATTTGATGTCATCGACCTTGATGGCAGACATTTTTCCTCGGCCGCAGAAGCGCGCGAAGCCATCAGAGACCATGTCACAAAGCGCGAACCTCTCGCTGCCTAGTCGCGCTGGTCGAGCGTTCTCAATGGTACTAACCCGACAATCTAATTCATAGCGAGCCCTACTAGGGTGGATTTGACCTTAAAGGTCGCGATCTTCACGGACAGGATCAGTGCTTGCGATCGCCCTTGTCGCCCTGGCCCGGCTTGGCTTCGGTCTTTGCGTCCCGCCGTGCATCGGCCGAAAGCGATCGGGAGACATCAACGCTTTTCTTGAACTTGTCCTCGTCGTCACGCCGGACATAGCGCTTGTCATTGCCGGTATCGATCATCTCACGCTTGGTCATAATGGACTCCAATTGTTTCGCGAAGACTTCAACGCGGTTGATCGCCGAAAGATGCATGCCGAGTCGCGGATGCCGAGGCGACCCTACTTTGGGTCCGGTTTGTTCACGATTAGAGTCTTGACTGTTCCGTTACATGTACGGGCCGCGATAGACATGTGGATATACGGATGCCGGAATAGATCGAGCAGCGACATGGCCGATGCTGGCAGGTATTGAATTGCATGGCATTACAGTTCGACATGTTTTCAGACGACGAGCGCGAGACAGGGCGCAAGCGCGGCCGTGGCGTGCCATCAAACCGCGAGCCGTCACGAGAGCTGACCGAAGCCGACATGTGCAGCATCTCCAAGACACAGGGCGGTATCGTATTCTCAGGAAACTCGAGCCGAGGGCTGTTGCCGAGGGCGTTCGTCCGGAGTTTCCACTGCGGGGTGTGATCCTCGACACCGAGACAACAGGATTTGATCATCGCAAGGACGAAATCATCGAGATCGGTGCGATTGCCTTCACCTTCGATCACGCCGGCAACATCGGCGACGTCACCGGTCTTTATGGTGGCCTGCAGCAGCCGACAGTCCCCATACCGGCCGACGTCATCAAACTAACCGGTGTCACCGATGACACGGTCGCCGGTCAGGCGATCGATTTGGCAGCACTGCGAGACCTCATAGACCCGGCCGATCTTGTGATCGCCCATAATGCTGGTTTCGACCGCCCGTTCTGCGAGGCGGTTTCACCGATCTTCGCTGACAAGGCTTGGGCGTGCTCGAACTCTGTGATCCAATGGGCCGCTCGCGGCTATGAAGGTACGAAGCTCGGGTAAGAGGTTTGTGTTGACAGCAGGTCGTCGGTTCTGATCCCGTCAAGTCCTTCGAAAAAGTAATGCTGGATGCGGGAAGCAACTCCCTCTGGCGCTTGGTTGCGGTGAATACCACGAACCCCGCCGCGCAGGTATGGCGGGGTCGATCCTGCGCCTTTGGTCAGAACTGGGCGAGCCCGCCGTCCACGAAGAGTTCAACGCCGGTGATGTAGCTGCTGTCATCGGAAGCCAGGAAAAGGGCGGCCTTGGCAACATCGTCCGGTGTCCCTATGCGGCCGAGCGGCACGTTGGCATTCATCGCATCGCGTACAGTCTCATCGAGAAGAACTGAAAGGCCGGGCGTCTGCGTATGACCGGGGCTCAGCACGTTTACACGGATGCCGCGGCCCTTGAGATCGACAATCCAACTACGGGCAAACGAACGGATGGCCGCCTTGCTAGCGTTATAGACGGAGAAAGCCGGCGAGCCCTTTATCGACGCAATCGACCCCGTCAGGATCACAGATGCGCCCGCCGAGAGCAGCGGAAGCGCCTTCTGCACGGTAAAGAGAAGGCCGCGCACATTGGTATTGAACGTCTTGTCGAAATGTTCTTCGGTGATTTCACCGAGTGTGCCGAATTCGTATATGCCAACATTGGCGAAGAGGACATCGATACGGCCGGTCTCTGTTTTGACGACCTCGTAGATCCGATCGATGTCGGCGAGGTTCGAGGCGTCGGCCCGGATTGCGGTGGCGTTTCCTCCGATCTCGGCGACGGCCTTGTCGAGTTCCGACTGGCGACGACCTGTAATGAACACCTGTGCGCCTTCCTTGACGAAGCGCTTTGCCGCGCCAAGCCCGATGCCGGCGCTGCCGCCTGTGATGACGGCTACCTTGCCTTCAAGTTTCCTTGTCATTGTTTCGTTCCTTTAAAAATGCGCCGGTTGTTGCTAGGCGCTGTGCGTATTGATCCGCCCTCTGATTGCGTGGAAGCGCAGCTAAGTGCGCTGAAATCGACACGGTCTCGGCGAGCAGTTCAGTTGTGAATGCCATTTCGACTTCTCAGCGAGCGGTTCACCTGGCGAAGGACATGAGTTGCCAATTCCGATGCTTGCGCTCTCTGCCGATCGGTTGGTCGGGCCTGGCTGTCTGCACAGACAGGCCCGACAAAGCGGTTCAGATCAGGTTGGTCGCAACGTTGACGTGGCCGTGCGTCGCCTTGGAGTAGGGGCAGATGCTGTGTGCGGCCGCGAGCAGTTCGCGAGCAATGGTGGGATCGATGCCAGGGACGCTGACATTGAGGCGAGCGCTCAGGAAGTAGGAGCCTTCCTCGGCGTTCAGATCGATCTCGGCGTCGACCGATGTTCCTGCTGGCAGCTTGATCTGCCTTTGCGAGGCGGCGAGCTCGATTGCGCCCATGTAGCAGGCCGACCAGGCGGCACCGAACAGATGTTCTGCGGCGGGATGCGGCTGCTTGAACCTGATGTCCAGCTGACCGTCGCTGCTGCGGGTTCCGCCGTCGCGGCCGTTGGTGTTGTGTGTCTTGCCAGTGAAGATTACCTTGGAGGTCATAGCGAATTTCCTTTTGTAGCTGTTGATGTTTGAACGACTGCACTTCTGTGCTGACCAAGAGCTACTTCGCCGAGACCGAGTTCGCACGTTATGGGTTGTTAGACGTCAATAGCTGCTGTTAGCACTGTATTTGCTTGGGGCTGGATGGGGGTGGTAGGCCCGCTTTCGTCGGTGCAAGATCGCGCCCGTCTTCCTCGATAGCATCGGCGAACCCCTTGGCGTATAAGAGCTTGGGTGGGGCTTGCTGCGGGTAACGTCATGATTGGAGCTGCGGGCGATACGGCTGACGAACTATCCTTCGGTCCCTTCAGTCTGAGTGTGAGCCAGCGCCTCCTTGCCAGGGAAGGGGTCTCGATCGAACTGGGCGCGCGCGCCATGGATTTGTTGATCGCGCTGACCTCTGCGCCCAACAAACTCATCAGCAAGCAAGACCTGATTTCGCGGGTATGGCCCGATGTCATCGTCGAGGAAGGCAGCCTGCGCTTTCACATGACGGGGCTGAGGAAGGCGCTGGGCGACGGCCAGGATGGAGCGCGCTACATAACGACCATCGCAGGCCGAGGCTATTGTTTCGTTGCGCCGATCACTCGGTCGAGAGCGCCGCCGACAATTCGGACAGACGGCGATTTCCGCCATGCCATTCTTCCAGGTCGCCTCGATCGAATGGTCGGCCGGGAGGAAGATGTCCTGCTGCTGTCCGACAAGCTGATGAAGTCACGCATGGTCACCATCGTCGGCGTCGGCGGTGTCGGAAAGACCACCGTCGCCACCGCGGTGGCACACCATGTCGCGCCAAGCTTCAACGGGGCTGTTTTATTCGCTGACTATGGCATGCTGAGCGATTCCGGTCTGGTCGCGGCCGGCATCGCCTCGATGCTCGGGCTGCCGGTCGGATCGAACGATGTGCGTCCCAGCCTGCTTGCCTATCTGTGCGACAAGCAGATTCTGCTGGTCCTCGATACGTGCGAGCACCTGATAGACGCAATTGCGGATCTCGTGGCAAATATAATCGACGCCGCGCCGCATGTGTATCTCCTCGCCACAAGCCGCGAGGCCCTGAGGATCGAAGCCGAAAGCGTTTACAGGCTCGACACGCTCGCCTGCCCACCGGATGATCCGGAAATTTCGACCGAAGCGATTTTGTCGTTTCCCGCAATCCAGCTGTTCATGGAGCGGGCTGCGGCCAGCGGAGCATCTCTCGATGTCAGCGACCGTGATGTCCGCGTCGTCGCGAGCATCTGCCGAAAGCTGGACGGCATGGCGCTTGCCCTGGAATTGGCCGCGCGACGGGTCGAGACCTATGGCCTGCTTGAGACCGCCAAGCTTCTCGATCGGCACCTGACATTGGGATGGGCGGGATCCCGGGCAGCGCCGCCGCGCCAAAAGACGCTCCAGGCCACGCTCGACTGGAGCTTCGGCCTTCTCACGGAGATGGAACGCGTCGTGCTTCGCAGGCTGGCGATCTTTGTCGGAGACTTCACGCTTGATGCGGCAATGGAGGTGTCTTCCACCCCGGATTTGAATCAGCTCGCCATCGTTGGCGCAATCGAAAGTCTCGTGGCAAAATCACTGCTTGCGACCCATCCGATCGGTGCGACGATGCGCTATCGGCTGCTGGATACGACACGCGCCTATGCACTTCAATCTCTGACGGATGAGGACCGTGCCGGAGTGGCTGCGCGCCACGCTGCGTACTATCAGCGTTGGCTGGAGCAATTCGGCTCTGATTGGCCGAGCCTGTCGACGGGTCTCGAGCGGGTGCCGCATTTCATCAGCATAAACAACGCTCGAGCGGCGTTGGAATGGTGTTTTGGGGAGAACGGCGATGTCAAGGTTGGCATCAGGCTGGCGGCGTCCGCAGTCCCGGTTTTTCAGGTGATGTCGCTTTTCCCCGAATGTCAGCGCTGGTCGGAGCGGGCGCTTCTCGCACTGGACGACGTCTCGCGAGGCAGCGTCGAGGAAATGCACCTTCAGGCCGGTCTGGGAATCTCCCTTATGTATCTGCAGGGTGGCCGCGACACCTCGCAAGTTGCCCTCAGCCGAGGGCTTGAGATCGCCGAGGAACGGGGCAACGCCCTCGATCAGTTGCGTATATTGGGGCCGTTGAACATGCTCAAGATGCGCACTGGCGACTTCAACGCCGCCCTTCACTACGCGCGGCGTTGTTCGGAAGTCGCCGCCACGATGACGGATGCTGCAACGGTCGAACTGGGGCATTTCTTTCTCGGCAATTCGCTGCATTTCACGGGCGATCTGGACGGTGCGCGCGTCGAACTTGAGGCGGCGGTGAAGGGTGCGTCAGGGCCAAAGCGGACGCCGGCGAGCTATGTCGGGTTCGAGGGAAAGCACCTGGCGGGCGGGATTCTCGCGCGGAACCTGTGGCTACAGGGTTATCCCATGCAAGCTGACATCCGTGCGCGCCAGACAATCCGCGACGCGGCGGAACTCGATCATTCGCTGACCCTGTGCATCGCATTGCTCGGGGGAATTGCCGTCTTCCTCTGGCGGGATGACCTTCGGAGCGCAGAAGAGCATATCGAATGGCTGATTTCGCGCGCCGGACTGCATTTTCTGTCGCCGTATGTCTCTGTTGCCCGAGGCTTCGAAGCAGAGGTCGCAATTCGCCGGGGCGATGTGAAACCTGGCCTGGAGACCTTGCGGCAATGTGTCGAAAAGCTTCACGCGGCAAACTACGACGTTTTCACCACCATGCTGGAGATCTCGATCGTCAACGGACTGGCGGCGATCGGTGAGATCGGGGAGGGCATGACGCGGATCAACCGAACGATCGACCTGGTCGAGAAAAACGGGGACCTCTGCTACATGCCGGAATTGTTGCGCATAAGAGGAAACCTCGTTCGGTCAATGCCGGCGGCTTCGGCCGACGATGCCGAGACCTGCTTCATGGGCGCACTGGCGTACAGCCGGAAAATTGGCGCACGTGCCTGGGAGCTACGAACTGCGACCGATCTCGCTACGCTCTGGCTCGGCGACGAAAGGGCGCGCGATGCGCGGGCACTGCTGCAGCCGGTGTTCGAACGGTTCGGCGAAGGCTTGGACACCGCGGACGTGATTGCCGCCGCACGGCTGATGGCCAAAATACATTGATCTTGTGCTAGAGCAGGTCCACTTTATTCGGGGTCATTTCCTGCGGCTGCGAAGCAATTCGCGCATTCCTGCGGCTCGAGAGTTTGACGATGTCACCAACTCTATCCCACAGGGCTTCGACGGAGCGTTCGGCCTTTGCCCTCAGATGTGTGTTTCGGCGCGACTCTTGACCCCACTACCGGCTCTGAACGTCGAGCCCTGCGGGCGCGAAAATAGCGACAGCTAAACAACGCCTTCGAGAGTGCAAACAGGGGTCAATCTTCGGAGCGAGCCGAAAGGGGTCAAAGTCCGGCGCCTATTCACACCTAAATCGCAGCCCCAAGGGTGCATCGGGTCCGCCCGGTTAGGCCTAAGGAACGTTCGCTCCCTTGACAGCGCGGATTTAATGGCCATGCTAGTGAACAGGATTGCACAGGTTGACTGAACAGGTCTCATATGGCAAGGCGAGCAAATCTCAAGACGCAATTGAAGCCGGGCGCTCCGAAGCCCGAGCAGATTGCGTCGGTGCTCGAGGACGAGATCCGATCCGGCGTGCTGGCCTTCGGCGATCGTCTGCAAAGTGAGAGCGAGCTGGTGCAGCGCTTCTCCGTCAGCCGCAACACGCTCCGCAAGGGCCTTGAGGAACTCAACAGCCGCGGCCTGATCACCACCAAAGTCGGCATCGGGTCATTCGTGACCTTCAATGGTCAGACGATCGACGACGCGAGCGGCTGGTCGAAGGCGCTCGCGGATGTTGGTGCCGAGACCGAAACACGGGCGTTGCGCATCGAGGTGATGGATGACGCCGAGCTTGCTGGCCTGTTGAGACTCACCGACACGTCGTTCATCGCGGTCGATCGCCTGCGCCTGCTGGTGGGCGACGGTACGCCGATCTCGATCGAGCGCAGCCGTCTGCCGCTTCTGCCGGAATTGGAGGATGTGCCGCTACGCGGCCTTCGCGCCGGCTCACTCCGTGAAACTCTTCGCGAGGCGGGGCTCGTACCCAGTCACGGCGAGGAGTGGGCAGACATCGAAATGCTGGGCGACAGCGATGCCGGCCTGCTCGACTGCGCCGCAGGTACTGCTTTCCTGCGCACACGACGGCTGACGCGCGGCGCCGACGGCCGACCGATCGAATATGTCACCAGCCTGCTCAATCCCGCCTTCTTCGCATTGCACCTGGAGTTCTAGGCATGACCGCGCCCTCCAAGATCATGTTCAATCGGGCGCTGGGCGCGCTTCTCGGCGGGGCGCTGGGCGACGCCATGGGCATGCCGACCCAGCTTCTGTCGCCTGCCGAGATCACGCGGAATTACGGCTTCGTTGATGATTTCATCGCTCCAATCGTCGATCATCCCGTCTCCCAAGGCCTGTCAGCAGGCACGATTACCGACGACACGGAGCAGACCTTGCTCCTGTCGTCGGTTCTTCTGGGCTCGCAAGGTGGCTTCGATCATCACGCCTGGGTCAAGGCGCTGATCGACTGGGAAGACGACATCAAGGTGCGGGGCGGTTATGATCTGCTCGGCCCGTCCACCAAGCGCGCGATCGATGCCATCAACAGCGGCAAATCGCCGGAAGAGGCGGGCCGTTACGGCGACACCAATGGCGCGGCGATGCGGATCGCGCCGGTCGGCATTATGGTTCGGCCCTCCGGCGATCTGGTGAAGCGGGTGGCCGAAACTTGCCGCGCGACGCACAATACCTCGATTGCCATTTCAGCCGCCTCAGCGGTGGCTGCGGTTATCAGCTACGGCATTCAAGGCGCGGATTGGCGGACGGCGCTTGGCTTTGCCGTCGATGCAGCCCGCGCCGGCGAACGCGAAGGACATTGGGTGGCGGGCGGCAGTGTCGCCGCACGCATCGAATGGGCGCTGGATCTCGTCGAAAATTGCAGCTTGGACGAAGGAATTGCGCGCGTCTTCGATCGTGTTGGCACAAGCGTTGCCTCGCAAGAATCCGTGCCGGCTGCCTTTGCCGTGCTGAAGCTCGCCAAGGGCGATGTCTGGCAGGCTGCGGTTATCGCCGCCAACTTGGGCGGCGACACCGACACGATTGGCGCGATTGCGGGTTCGATGGCCGGCGCCTGCGCGGGTTACGATAGCCTGCCCCAAGACAAGATCGCCCGCCTGGTCGGCATCGATCTTGACGAAACGAAGCGGCAGGCGAGGGCGCTGGTTGCCGCGCGGTCCGCCACGCTTTCGAGGCCGGAGGCGCTGCATGGCTAGTCCGCGCCTCATTCATATCGGCAGCGCCGTTGTCGATTTCATTTATCGGTTGGATCGTCTGCCTGCACCGGGCGATGACCTGACCGCATCCACCTTCGCGGCCTTGCCCGGCGGCGGCTTCAACATGATGGTCTCGGCCAAACGCAGCGGCATGCCGACTGCCTATGCCGGCAAGATTGGCGACGGGCTCTGTGGCGCGATGCTTGCCCAGGCTTTCAGGGCAGAGGGCATCGACTGTCTGCAGCCCGCGAGCCGCGGCATCGACAGCGGCACTTGCGTCGTCTTGGTCACGGAAGCCGATGCCGAGCGGACGTTCATATCGAAACCGGGCGCCGAAGGCGTGATCACGCCTGACGACTATCCCTTCATGCAGCCTGAACCGGGCGACTGGGTGTTCACGTCGGGCTATACCCTCGCCTATCCGGGCAGCCGCGACAGTCAGGCGGGTTTCATTGCTGGATTGCCAGCCGAAGCAATATTCGCCTTCGACCCAACCGGCATCGTGGCCGAGATTCCCGCCGATATCCTGAAATCGGTTCTCCGTCGGACAGACTGGCTCAGCCTCAATCGCAGCGAAGCGGCTGTGATTGCCGGTTCCGGTAATGACCACGAGCTCGCCGCACGGCTGCTGGCCGATCACTGTCCACATGCGAAGGGCGTCGTCATCCGCGCCGGTTCTGCCGGTGCATTGCTGGCGCTGCGGGCTGCAACGCCGTTTTTCGTGCCTGCCTTCAAAGTCGAGACGGTCGATACCAATGGCGCTGGCGACAGCCATGTCGGTGCCTTCATCGCGGCTCTCAGCCAGGGGCAGAAGCCGGCGGGTGCGCTACGCTATGCCAACGCGGCAGCGGCGATCTCGACCACGCGGCACGGCGGCTCGATGGCGCCGACCGCAGACGAAATCAAAGAATTCCTGACACGTGCCCGGGAAGAGAATTCCGCCTGACGCGGAGAAAGATGGGAACAAGGCACACGCAAAAGAGAGGAAATGATCATGAGCATGACGAGCATGATTGCTAAGATGACGACCGCCACTGCACTGACGTTGGTAATGATCGGCTCGGCGCTTGCCGCCGACGTCCATGTGCTGAACTGGAAGGGCTATGGCACCGATGAGCCATGGGCCGTCGAGGCCTTCGAAAAGGCCACCGGCAACAAGGTAGTCAACGACTATTTCAACTCCGAGCAGGAGATGCTGACCAAGCTCCGGACCAATCCGGGTCTCTACGACGTGGTGATGATCAACGCTGCCTTTACTGGCCAGGCGTTGAAGGAAGGCCTGATCCAGCCGGTCGATACCGCGAAGATCGCCAACTATGCCGATATCGGCGCCGAAAAGGCCAAGTCGCCGATGCTCAATAGCGACGGCAAGGTCTACGGCGTGCCGTGGGTCTGGGGCCTAACCTCGATCGCCGTCAACGACAAGGCCTTCGACAAGACGCCGACCTCCATCCAGGTCATGTGGGACGAGGCGCACAAGGGCAAGGTCGTGCTGCGTGACGATGCGCTCGAGGCCGTGCAGTTCGGTGCCATCGCCACCGGCCAGGATATCAACGACATCAAGGACCTCGATGCGGTCAAGGCCAAGCTGACCTCGCTGATGCCGCAGATCCGCACCTTCTGGAGCGCCGAGAACGACTGGAACCAGATGGTCGCCGGCAACCAGATCGACGTGGGCACCTATTGGAGCGGCTCGGCGGCGCGCGCCAAGAAGAACTTCAAGCTGCCGGTGACCTTCGTCGTACCGGAAGAAGGTGCCGTGGCGTGGCTCGATGCTTTCTCGATCCCCAAGGATTCCAAGAATGTCGCGGGCGCCGAAGCTTTCATCAATTACATGATCGACCCGTCCTTCTATGTCGAATGGGACAACAAGGTCGGCGCGCCGGTCTCCGCCAACACCAAGGCGGTCGCGGGCCTTCCGGAAGATGCTTTCAACCGTGTCGTTATGGGCGATCCCAAGGTCGCCGAGCGGATCAATTTCCAGGCGCCGGTCGATGATGCCACCCGCGAGAAGTACCTCGCGATTTGGCAAGAGTTGAAAGTCAACGTGAAGTGATCCGGCTGATATAGCGGACCAATCGGGCGGGAGGAGAGACATGGCAGAGGCAGTGCTCAATCCATCAAGATGGGGATTGCGCAAGGCCGTGCCTTTGCTTCTCCCCGCCTATCTCTGGCTGATCGTCGCAATCTTCCTGCCGCTCTCGGCCATGGTGTCTTTCAGCTTCTTGACCGACCTGCCGCTTTCGGGGCGGGAATGGAGCTTCACGACCGGCAATTACGAGGCCTTCTTCAGCACCAGCGTCTACGCCAAGCTGCTGCTGTCATCACTGCGGCTCGGGCTGGAGGTGACGTTCTGGTGCCTGGTGCTTGGTTTTCCCACTGCCTATGTGTTGGCCAAAGTATTCAAGGGCCGCAGCCGCGAGGCGATCTTCCTGCTGGTCATCTTGCCCTTCTGGAGCAACGGGCTGGTGCGCATCTTTTCCTGGGCGATGGTGCTGCGGGAAGGCGGTATTCTCGACACCGGCCTCAACGCCATCCTGCCGTTCAAGATCAATATCGATCTGATGTATTCCTATCCGGCCGTCATCATCGGGCTGGTCCATTCCTACGTGCCCTATATCGTGCTGACCTGTTATCTCAGCCTGCAGGCGATCGATGACAGCCTGATCGAGGCCGCGCGGTCGCTGGGTGCCTCGCGGCCGACCGTGTTGAGGCGCCTGATCCTGCCGTTGGCCGTGCCGGGCATCATTGCCGGCGCTGTGCTGGTCTTTGTGCCGGTCGTTGGTTCTTTCATGGAGCCGCGCATTCTCGGCGGTCGCACCGGTACGTTCTACGGAACTGTCATCGAGGACCAGTTCGTGGCGGTGTTCAACTGGCCGCTGGGTGCGGCGCTCTCCTTCATCCTGCTCGCCGTCGTGCTAGTCATCTTGGCCGCTGCCTCGCCCGTTCTGAGGAGGGTGCAATGAACCCGGTCACGCGCATTCTCAATCGTGTTGGACGGCTCTGGGTGGCGATGCTGCTCGCCTTTCTCTACCTGCCGATCATCATCATGGGGTTGATGTCGTTCAACGCCTCGCCCTTCTACCAATTGCCGCTTGAGTTCACGACGACCTGGTACGAGTCATTCCTGGCCAACGACCAGTTGATCGCCGCGACCTGGAATAGCCTGTTCATCGCGGTCATCACCACTGTCATCGCTTCCGTTCTCGGCACGGCGGCATCGCTGGCGCTGTTCCGTTATGAGTTCACCGGCAGGAAGGTGCTGCAGGCGCTGCTGCTGCCACCGATCGCCATTCCGTGGCTGATCACCGGCACCGCCATGCTGATCTTCTTCTTTGGTGTCGGCATCGGCCGTGGCCTGCATGCGATCATCCTCGGGCATGTCGCATTGGCACTGCCTTACGTGATCATCGTCGTCAACGCCCGGCTCAACACATTCGCACCGGAACTGGAAGAAGCGGCCCGCTCGCTCGGCGCCAGCCAATGGCAGGTAACGCGCCGCGTGACGCTGCCCTGGATCGCGCCCGGCATCATCGCCGGCGGCCTCTTTGCCTTCGCCGTGTCGTTCGACCAGTTCGTCGTGTCCTATTTCCTTGCGACGCCCGGACAGACGACGCTGCCGGTCGAGATCTATGCCGCCATCCGTAAGGGCTTCACGCCGGAGATCAACGCGGTCTCGACCATCATCATCGTGCTGTCGATGGCGCTGATGCTGTTTACCGCGCGCTTCTACAAATTCGGGGGAGACAAGTAATGGCAAGTGTCGAGGTCAGAAACCTCTCCCGCACATTCGGAGCGCACAAAGCGCTGGACGACGTCTCCGCCCGTTTCGATGACGGTGGTTTTTATGCGCTGCTCGGCCCATCGGGCTCCGGCAAGACGACGTTGCTCAGGATGATTGCCGGCTTCGACTATCCGGATGCCGGTCGGATCGAAATGGACGGCGAGAGCGTCGAGCGAATACCGCTGGAAAAACGCCAGATCGGTATGGTGTTCCAGAACTATGCGCTTTTCCCCAATATGTCCGTCGAGCAGAACATTGCGTTTGGCCTCGATGTGCGCGGCATCAAGGGCGCGGAGAGTGCGGCCAAGGTGCAGGCGGCACTCGATTTGGTGCAACTTGGCAAGCTTGGTGCCCGTCGTCCGCACCAGCTATCGGGCGGCCAGCGCCAGCGTGTGGCACTTGCCCGCGCCATCGTCATCAATCCGCGCGTGCTGCTGCTCGACGAGCCGCTCGGCGCGCTCGACAAGGCGCTGCGCGTCGACATGCAGATCGAACTCAAGCGGATCCAGCGCGAGATCGGCATCACCACCATCTTCGTTACCCACGACCAGGAAGAGGCGCTGACCATGGCCGACCGCATCGGCATTCTCAGGGATGGCCGGCTTGTGGAGGAGGGGACGCCCGAGGAAATCTACAATCATCCGAGATCGCTGTTTGCCGCGACCTTCCTGGGGGATGCGAACATTCTGTCGGGAATCTGGTCAGGCGACACGATGGTGATGGCCGATGGAACCGAGATCGGAGTATCCGGGGTAACTGACCGCAAGCCAGGAGAGGCAATGCAATGCGCCATCCGCCCTGAGCGCATGCGGCTTGAGTCAGGCACTGGCGCCCCTTCCGAGAACGCACTCACCGGCCGTGTGGTCAGGAAGATGTTCTCCGGCGTCAATTCCACATTCCATGTCGAGACGATTGGTCGCGAAATCCGAGTCGTGGTGCCGAATTCAACCGACACCCATCTTACAGACGGCGATCCTGTGACGGTAACTTGGTCGGCGCGCAGCACGTTCCCGGTGACCTGAGGCGTTTCAGGCAGAATGCGAATCCCAGAAGATTATCCGACCTGAGAGATAGGTGACCTTTATCGGAGACGCCGGCCGCGGCGGTGTCAGAAGCTGGCAGGGGAGGAGAGGCGTTCGAACTGGATCCACAAGACGCCTTGGCCGCGGAACTCGCGGCAATCGACGCCGTGCTTGCCAGCTCGGAGGCAGCATTGAGCGAAACGGCGGCACGGCGCCGCCCTAATTGGGACAATGTCCGCTGCTCTACGATCTCGAGCGGGTCGTGCTGGCGGAAAACGAGGGCCTGTCTCCGGTGCTGCGCGATGTAGTCCTCCTGGACGCCTGGAAATGTGCTCCAGGTGCTGGAGCATGCCCCGTGGCTTGGCCGGCTCCTGGCAGCTTCGGTTCTGCGCTCCGCCGGCTCAGCGGTCGCTGAAAGCTGCGGATGAGCTCACATATTTGCAGTCGAGCGTTACCTGCATTTTATCGCCCACGAACAACGTGCATGCGCCTGCAATCTCTCGGACACAGGCTGGCGATGGCCTCCGCCTCGTAGGCTCAGTCGGTGTGGTGCATTCTTAATCCGTGGGATGCCTGTTGAAGGCAGTGGAGTCATTGCCGAAAGATGTAACTATCGCGTATTATCCTTGCCTCCGCCAATCCGCCCTCCGGCATAGGGGAGCCGGGCGTTCCGCCCATCGGACCTGCGGTCGCCAATGCTATCTACAAAGCGCTGGGCAAGCGGTTCCGAGCGATGCCCTTCACCAAGACGCTGAATGCGTGATTCACATCGCCGGCCGGTTCGCCGGCCGGAGATGTCATCGACACATTGAGATTCAGAAATGAGGGCCGTCAGGGCGCGGATCTGCGGGAGGAGACTTACGTGGTCCACCTCGATTTGGCGGTGCTCTGGTCTTGCCTCATATGACAAAGAGGCCGGCTTAAGCGGCATCGCCGCGAGCCGAGTTTGGTGCCAAGCTCAAGACATGATCAACCCCCCATCGATGTTGATCGCCTGCCCGGTAATGTAGCCCGCATCTTCCGAAGCGAGAAACGCGACGAGGGCGCCGACCTCGGCGGGCGTGCCTGCGCGGCCCATGGGGATGCCCCGGACCCAATCGGCCATCAGTTCGCCCGGACCATATTCGCCGAGCATCTGACCCCAGACGCGGTCGTTATAGTCCCACATCTCCGTGTGGATGATCCCGGGGCAGATCGCGTTGGCGGTGATGCCTTCACGCGCCAGTTCCTTGGCAAGACTTTGCGTCAGGCCGACCACTCCGAACTTCGAGGCGGCATAGTGCGGGGTGTAGATGAAGCCTTGGCGCGCCTGGCCGGACGCGGTGTTGATCAGACGGCCCTTGGTGCCGCTGGCGCGGAAGCGGCGGATGGCCTCCTGGCAGCATAAAAAGACACCTTTGGTGTTCACGTCCAGATTCAGATCCCACTCGCGTTCCGTCAGGTCTTCGACCTTGGCGATTGTAATGACGCCCGCGTTCTGGACCGAGACCGAAATGGCTCCCAGCTCAGCCTCGGCTTTGCCGTAAGCTTCCCGCACGGCCTTGGCGTCGGTCACATCAAGGGTAAGCCCGATGACCTGTGAACCTGTGTCCTCGCCGAGCGCCGCGGCGGCCTCGGCTGTGTTGCTGTCGATCGCCGCTATGGCGACCTTGGCTCCCTCTTCGGCGAAGCGCTTGGCAATGCCGTGGCCGATGCCCTTGTTGCCTCCGGTGACAAAGACTGTCTGGCCTGCGAAACGTTTCATGGTCTTTCCTCCATAATGCGCAGCAGACAAAGACCAATCTCAAAGGAGGCTAGGCCGTCAGTCTGGCTGCGGTGAACTTGTCGGTAACAAGCACATCGATGACGCCCAGCTTCAGGGCGCCGGCGATGGCCTGGGTTTTCGATTCTCCGCCCGCCAACGCCATGACGCGGTCGGCTCTCCTGAGGTCTTCCAGTGAAATGCCGATAACCCGTTCATTGAGCGGCGATTCGACCAGCTTTCCGTCCTCGTCGTAAAACCGGTAGGAAATCTCGCCCACAGCGCCGGATTCGTTCAACATCGCCATCTCCTGCCGGGAGAAGACATTGCCGGAGCGGGCGAGAAGCTCGGACGGTTCCACCGCGCCGATGCCGATGATTGCCAGGCTCAACCGGCCGAACAGATCCATCGTTTCGCGCACGACGGGGTCGGCCAGCATGACGAGTTTTGCTTCGCGGGACGACGTGATGCCCTGAACCAGAAGCAGCCTCGGTTCGCCACCGGTGAGCCGGGCAAGGCGGGCCGTGAGCTGGGTCGCATGGGTCTGCACCGAGGCATCTCCCATGCCGCCCAGAATCTGCACGATGTATTTAGCCTTGGCGTTCTTGAAGGGGTGGATATTGTCCACCATGCGCAGGATGGTCTGGCTCCAGCTGGAGACGCCTACGATCTCGTCCTGTTGAAGGGTGACTTCCAGGAAATGCGCTGCTGCCTCGCCGATGCGAGCCATGATCGCGCCGTCCCGGTCTTCGGAGCAATCGATGACAATGGCTTCGGTCAGGCTGTAGCGCTCGCGCAACGCGGTTTCGAGCTCAGCAAAGGTTCCCGGCGGAGGAATAACCGTCGTGCGGACGATGTCTTCCTGCTCCGCCCGTTTCAGCATGCGCGAGACGGTCGCCTGCGACATATGCATGATCTCGGCAATCTCCGCCTGCCGTTTGCTCTCGACATGGTACATCTGTGCAACTCGGGCGATCAGCCGCAGCTCGTTGAGTCGTCCCATGGTTTCCTCCAAGTGTGAATTTTTATTCACTCATAGTTGAAGGATTCGGAAGGGTCGAGCGGTAGATTGCGTCTCGCCAGATCAGAAGCCGCGCCGCAATGTCGGAAGCCTGCGGGCGCAGGAGATTGCCGGGGCGCGGCAGGGCGGCGATGGCGGCAAGATCGGGCCAGACGCCCAGCGAGAGGCCGGCCAGATAGGCGGCACCAAGCGCGGAAGCCTCGGGCGCGTCGCATTGGATGATGGCGTGGTTCAGCGTATCCGCCACGCATTGCATCAGAAAGATATTCTTGCTCGGCCCGCCATCGGCGTAGAGGCGTCCAAGCGGTGCCGGCGACTGCGCGGACATCACCTTGAAAACGTCGTGGACCTGGAATGCCATCGAATCCGTCACTGCGCGGGCCATTTTGGCGCGTGTCGTGTTGAATGTGATACCGGAGAACAGTGCCCGGGCATCGGCCTGCCAGTAGGGAGCCCCAAGGCCCACAAAGGCCGGCACGAAGCCCGGTCCGCCCGGCTCGGCCGCCGCGGCGAGATCGGTTAGCTCCTGCACATCCGACAAGCCTAGCATCTCCGTCATCCAGGGCAGAGCCGCCGCCGAAACGAGAATGTTGCCCTCGAAGGCATAAGTCGGTTGGCCATGAATCGACCAGGCGATCGTTGTCGTGATGCCTTGCTGCGGCGCTATGAAGTGGGGAAGGGTCGTCATAACGGACGAGCCGGTTCCGAAGGTCACCTTGCCGTCGCCGGGACGGAAGGCGCCGTGTCCGAAGAGCGCGGCGTGGCTGTCGCCGATGGCCGAGGAAATCGGAATGCCATCTTCCAGGCCGGGCACGCTCCTGGTCGTTCCGAATCGCGCAGAACTATCGCGCACTTCGGGCAGGGCATTTTGTGGCACGCCGAACAGGTCGCAAAGCTCGTCGCTCCAGACTTGGCGGTTGAGATCGTAAAGCTGGCTGCGAGCGGCATTGGAGGCATCACAGGCATGGACCGCCCCACCAGTCAGGCAATGGATCAGCCAGGCGTCGATGGTGCCGAGCCGGACCGCCCGTCCAGTGGGGACACGATCGAGAAGCCACTTCATCTTCGGACCGGGAAACATCGGGTCGATGGGCAGGCCGGTCAGTGTCTGGACCCGCGGCGCATGGCCGGCAGCGATCAAGCTTGCGCAGTCCGGGGCGGTCCGGCGGCATTGCCAACTCACGACCGGGCCGAGAGGCTCGCCCGTGGCTGCATCCCAAATGGTGACGGACTCGCGCTGATTGGAGATCGCAAGTCCCAGAATGTCCGTCGTCGGTCCGGCTTGCAGGCAGGCGGCGATTGCCTCCTGCACCGATTGCCAGATGCGAAACGGGCTCTGTTCCACCCAGCCGGGTTGCGGGTGTTCGATGCCGACAGGCGACGAACCGCGCGCCAGTGTCTCTCCAGTCGTCGAAACGAGGACGGCCTTGGAGTTCGTGGTGCCCTGATCAATGGCGAGAATGGCGGTCGTCATGGCAGCTCCGGCAGGCGACAATAGGAGGCGCGGCGGAAGGGAGGCTTCGCCGCGCCCGGCACGTCATCCAGTCGCGCATAAAACGCGCATCAGGACTTCCGTGCAATGAGTGCAGTCGCCGCCTCGGCAATAGCGGCGGGTGACATGCCGAACTCGTCAAGCAGGAATTCAGCCGAGCCGGTAGGGGCAAAAATGCCGGGAACACCGAGTATCTTCATTGGCACGGGCGCTTCGGCCACCACGACTTCGGCGATCGCCGAGCCGAGACCGCCGAAGACGGAGTGTTCTTCCGCCGTCAGGATCGCACCGGTTTCGCGGGCCGCCGCCACGATTGCATCCATGTCGAGTGGGCGGACGGTCGCCATGTTGAGCACGCGCGCATCAATTCCCTTCTCGGCGAGAAGATCGGCCGCCTTCAAGATGCGATGGGTCAGGGTGCCGTTGGCGATCAGGGTAATCGCATCGCCATCGCGCAGCAGGTTTGCCTTCCCCAGTTCGAACTTGTGACCCGTGGGCAGTAGGTCCGGCACGCCCACGCGCGACAGTCGCAGGAAGACCGGCCCCTCATAAGCGGCCGCCCATTCCACGGCCGCAGCCGTTTCGATCGAATCGCAAGGCGCGATCACCGGCAGATTGGGCAGGACTCTCGTCCAGGCAAAGTCCTCGATGGAATGGTGGGTCGGGCCGAGCTCGCCATAAGCCATGCCGGACGAAATGCCGACGAGTTTGACGTTGGCATTGGAATAGGCGATGTCGGCCTTGATCTGCTCGAGAGACCGCCCGGTCAGGAAGCAGGCGGCGCCGCAGACGAAGGGCAGGAGGCCGCCATTCGCAAGGCCCGCGCCAACGCCCACCAAATTCTGTTCGGCGATGCCCACATTCACCAGCCTTTCCGGCCATTTGGATTTGAACCCACCCAGCTTCGACGAGCCGACGGAGTCGTTGCAGACCGCCACGATCCTGGAATTCTCTGCGCTCAGGCGTTCGAGCGTGGAAACGAAGGCGTCGCGGCAGTCATGCAACGTGGCGGAAGATGTCATGGCGTTCATCACAGGGCCTCCGAAAGCTCGCTCGTCGCGATCTTGTATTGCTCGGCATTCGGTACCTTGTGATGCCATTCGACTTTGTCCTGCATGAATGAGATGCCATGGCCCTTGTTGGTATGCGCAACGATACAATGCGGCCGGTTGCCACGCCATTCCAGCGCCGGAACGATTTCGTCCATGCTATTGCCGTTGATCTCGGTCACATCCCAGCCGAAGGCTTGGAGTTTGGCTGGGAAGGGGGCGAGGTTGTTGGTGTCCTTCAAGGTGGCGCCTTGCTGGAAGCGGTTGTGGTCTATGATCAGCGTCAGATTGTCCAAGCCGAACTGCGCAGCGCAGGAGATGGCCTCCCAGTTTGATCCTTCCTGCATCTCCCCGTCGCCGGTCATGACATAGGTGCGATAGCTGCCGCCGGTGAGCTTCGCGGCCTTGGCCATTCCCACCGCAACCGGCAGGCCGTGGCCGAGGGGCCCGGTATTGGTCTCGATGCCCGGAACCTTGGTGCAATTCGGATGTCCGTTCAGCCGCGAATGCGGCTTCAGGAATGTGCTGATTTCTTCCTCGGGCAGAAATCCACGCTTTGCAAGCGTCACATAAAGCGCGAGCGCGACATGCCCTTTCGAAAGCACGAAACGATCCCGACCCGGATGTTTCGGCTGATCGGGCCAGATGCGTAGCACCCGGAAATAGAGCGCGGTGAGAATGTCGATCGCGGACATCTCTCCGCCGATATGGCCGGCGCCTGCTTCGAAAACCGCCTGGAGATCGCGGAGTCGGATCTGTCGAGCGATACGGTCGAGATCGTTCGGCTGCATGAAACCCTCTTTGTGCATAAATATACAGTTGCACATATATTTGCACTAAGCGGCGGCAAGTCAAGCGAAAAGCCTGCCGATTGCGCTAATTATGCTGGAATAAAAATATTGACATGCGATGGAGCCATCATGTACGAATTTACAAACGGTATTGAATATTTATGCTAATCGCTGCTAGAGGAGCAGGCAGCGGGAGGAGCGCTAGATGCTTGCGACGATGAAAGACAATGAAGGGAGCGTGCGCTCTATGTTTCCGTCGATGCGGGGGGCCACGGGGCCGTTGATCGGCCTCATCGTCCTGTGCCTGTTCCTCACTTTCGCGACCGACAAATTTCTTTCGGTGAGGAACTTCCTCAATATATTGGATCAAATCACGGTTCTCGGCGTGATGGCCGTCGGCATGACGCTTGTCATCCTGATCGGCGGCATCGACCTTGCCGTCGGTTCCGTCATGGCCCTGGCGATGATGGTGCTCGGTTACCTGAACGTGGTAGCCGGCGTGCCGATGGGGCTTGCGATCCCACTTGCGTTGTTCGTCGCCTCGCTCAATGGCTTGATCGCGGGTCTGCTCATCACGCGTTTCAACGTGCCCGCGTTCATCGCGACGCTTGCCATGATGTCGATCGCGCGCGGCGTCGCCAACATGATAACCGATGGGCAGCAGATCATCGGTTTTCCAGCCTGGTTCAACACGATGGCGATCGTCCGGTTCGGCGGCTTTCTGACGCTGACCGTCGCCGTAATGCTTATCGTGTTCATCCTCGGTCTGCTCTATCAGCGCTATCGCCACGGCGGCCGTATTCTTTACGCTATAGGCGGAAACGCCGAAGTGGCGCGTCTGGCTGGAATCAACGTTCAGCGCGCGACCGTCCTCGTCTACGTCGTTTGCAGCTTCCTGGCGGGATTGGCCGGCATGGTCCTGGCGGCTCGGCTGGATTCGGTCCAGCCTTCGTCCGGCGTCTCCTACGAACTCGATGCCATCGCCGCCGTCGTGATCGGGGGCACGTCGCTTTCAGGCGGCACGGGTGGCATCGGCGGCACGATCATCGGCGTGCTCATCATCGGCGTCCTGCGCAACGGGCTCAATCTGTTGAGCGTCTCACCGTTCATGCAGCAGGTGATCATCGGCGCCGTCATCGTTCTGGCGGTCACGGCGGAGACCTATCGCAAGCGGAAGTGAGGAATCTTCATCCCGTCGGCGCGGGCGCCACGGGATGCTGGAAACGGTCAGCAATGGTGCGGACCGGCAAAAGGGAGCTGGTGGTCCTGCCGAGCAGGAAAATCCACCGGGTAAATCGGAGGAGTAACCATGAAATTTTCAAAACTGCTGATGGCGGCCACCGCCGCCGCGATCCTGATGTCTCCCCTCGGCGCATCCGCGGCGGAGGTCAAGAAGATCGGCCTTGCCGTGCCGAATCTTCAGGCGGATTTTTTCAACCAGATCAAGCTGGGTGTTGAAAAATATGCGAAGAGCAAGGGGATCGAAGTCGTCGTCGTCGATGCCAAGAACGACACAGCCACGCAGGTCAGCCAGGTGCAGGATCTGATGACCCAAGGCATCGATGCATTCATCTACATTCCCGCAGGAGCCGCCGCGGCAGCAGTTCCGACGCGTCTTGCACGCGAAGCCGGTATTCCGGTGATCAATGTCGACCGCGTCCCGGACAACGCGCCGGGCGATACCTTCATCGCCGGCGAAAGCGTCGAATCGGCATATGCCGTCTGCAAGCACATCATCGAAAAGGCCGGCGGCAAGGGTAAGATCGCGATCATCCACGGCCAGAAGGGCACCACGCCGGAAGTCGATCGCTTTACAGGCTGCAAGCGTGCGATCGACGAAAATCCGGGCGTCGAACTCGTCGATCAGCAATGGAGCAATATGTGGTCCGCCGACGAGGGCTTCTCGATCGCTCAGAACATGCTGCAGGCGCATCCCGACATCACGATGATCTTCGGACAGGCCGACGGCCTAGCGATGGGTGCGGCGAAGGCTGTCGATGTCGCCAACCTTTCCGACAAGGTCATCATCGGCGGCTATGACGGTGACGTCTCGGCACTGGAACATCTCGCCAAATGC
This sequence comes from Rhizobium sp. TH2, assembly GCF_024707525.1. NCBI lineage: Bacteria > Pseudomonadati > Pseudomonadota > Alphaproteobacteria > Hyphomicrobiales > Rhizobiaceae > Rhizobium > Rhizobium sp. TH2. Next base: position 173,645 of record NZ_CP062232.1, read on the forward strand.
AAGGGCCCCTTCATCGTCACCGCGACGCAGAGCACGCAGAAGATGGGCGTTCTCGCCGTCGAAGCCGCGCTCGCCGTCGCCGCAGGCCAGAAAGTCGAGGAACGTCAGACCCCCAACGCTGTGCTGACGACCTGCGAGAATGCGCCCGAGTTTGTTAAGAACCATCCGTAACTTGACTTGATATCTGAAAAGGCAGCAGCGTCATGACCACCCGCTCTCCCATCCTGTCGCTCCGTGGAATTGAGAAATCCTACGGCCCGATCAAGGTGGTGCATGGTGTCGATATCGACATCCATCCCGGGGAAGTCGTGGCGCTGCTCGGCGAAAACGGTGCCGGAAAATCGACGCTTTCCAACGTCATTTCCGGCGCCGTCCAGCCATCTTCCGGCGAAATGACGTGGCTGGGCGCGGCCTATGCCCCCGCCAATCCGCGCGCCGCGATGGACGAGGGTGTGGGCATGATACATCAGGAACTGAAACTGCTCCCGAAGCTATCCATCGCGGAGAATATCTTTGTCGGCCGCTATCCGATGAAGTCCGGCCGGATCGATCGAAGGGCCATGGAGGATCGTGCACGCAGTGGCCTCAAGCGGCTGGGTCTCGATATCTCCCCCGATCGTCTTGTCGAAGGGCTTTCGACGGGAAAACAGCAGCTCATCGAGATCGCAAAGGCGCTGACGCTCAATGCCCGCCTGCTGATCCTGGACGAGCCGACCGCCGCTCTGGGCGGCGAGGAAACCCAACTGCTGTTCCAGCAGATCGAGCGTCTCAAGTCCGAAGGCGTCGGCATCATCTACATTTCTCACCGTCTTGAGGAGATCCGGCAGATTGCCGACCGCATCGTTGTCATGCGCGACGGCGCCAAGGTCCGGGAGTTCGACACCGGCGACGTTCCCGTACGCACCATTGTCGAAGCGATGGTCGGACGCTCTCTTGAACGGATGTTCCCCACGATTCCATCGCCGTCGGACGAGGTGACGCTCGAAGTCAGAAACCTGGCCTCGCCGACCAACGCGTTTAGGAATATCAGCTTTTCGGTCCGGAAGGGCGAGGTCTTCGGGATAGCGGGCCTCATGGGAGCCGGCCGCACGGAACTCGTGCGCGCCATTACCGGTGCAGATCCCATTTCCAGCGGCGAGGTCTTCCTGCGTGGCGAGGCGGTTACACCCCGTTCGCCAATGGATTCGATCCGCAACGGCATCGTTCTCGTGCCGGAAGACCGCAAGCTTCAGGGCGTAATACTTGATCATTCGATTGCCGAGAATATCGCCTACGCCAATCTCGCCGATATTGCCCCGAAGGGCTGGATTTCCTCTGGCCGCCTTCATCAGTTTGCCGACGAATACATCAGGAAGTTCGGCGTGAAGGGCCGCGGCCGCCAGAATGCCGGAGAGCTCTCGGGCGGCAACCAGCAGAAGGTGGTGCTGGCCAAGTGGTTGGCGCGCAAGCCGCAGGTCGTCGTACTGGACGAGCCGACGCGTGGCATTGACGTGGGGGCCCGCTCGTCGATCTACGATCTCATCATGGATTTGGCGCGTCAGGGGGTCTCGGTGATCGTGGTCAGTTCGGATCTCGAAGAGGTACTCGGGGTCTCAAGCCGTATCATGGTCATGTCGCAAGGCAAGCAGGCCGGCATCCTGAAGCGGGAAGATGCCAACGATGTCTCAATCATGGAACTGGCGACCAGCTAAAGCAGGAGAATTTCATCGTGTCCGACATCGCTCTCAATGCGCCGAAACTATTCGATCTCTCCGGGAACGTCGCATTCGTGACAGGTGCCGGCAGCGGCATCGGCCAAAGAATCGCCAAGGGGCTAGCGCAATGCGGGGCAGACGTTGCCCTTCTCGATCGCCGCACCGACGACGGATTGGCGCAGACGGCTGAATTCATCAGGAAGACCGGGCGTCGCAGCATTCAGATCGCCGCCGATGTGACCAGTGGCGGTGCCTTGAATGAGGCGGTTGCCCGTACGGAGGCCGAGCTTGGTCCGCTGACACTTGCCCTCAACGCAGCCGGCATCGCCAACGCCAACCCGGCCGACGAGATGGAGGAAAGCCAGTTCCAGACGATGATCGACGTCAACCTGAAGGGCGTTTTCCTCTCTTGCCAGGCGGAAGCGCGCGCGATGTTAAAGAACGGGCGCGGATCGATCGTCAATATCGCGTCAATGTCCGGAGTGATCGTCAACCGGGGTCTCAATCAATGCCACTACAACGCCTCGAAGGCCGGCGTCATCCACATGTCGAAGTCGATGGCAATGGAATGGGTCGGCCGTGGCATTCGCGTGAACACTATTAGCCCGGGTTACACGGCCACACCAATGAACACCCGGCCGGAAATGGTGCATCAGACAAAGCTGTTCGAGGAGCAGACCCCTATGCAGCGCATGGCGACGGTGGATGAAATGGTCGGTCCCGCCGTTTTCCTGCTTTCGGGGGCAGCAAGCTTTGTCACTGGCGTGGACCTCCTGGTCGATGGCGGCTTCTGCTGCTGGTAAAATATCATGAGGCCTCTTGCATTCCTTTGCAGGAACTCTTTATTTAGACGTGTTCTCAGGGCGGGGTGAAAGTCCCCACCGGCGGTATCTGGAGAAATCCAGGAGCCCGCGAGCGCTTCCACTCACGTGGAGGGTCAGCAGACCCGGTGCGATGCCGGGGCCGACGGTCATAGTCCGGATGGAAGAGAACAACGTCTGCAAAACCGCTCCTCATCGAGCGGGTGCGGGCTTGTTCGCCCAAGGGATGAATAGCGGCTGCGAAGTCGCGGTTTTACGCCGATGTCGGCAACCCTTGAAAGGCTATGGAATGAAAATCTCGAAAATTGAAGACGCAATCGCGGTGCTTGCGCGGGGCGGCATGATTGTGGCCGTGGATGACGAAGACCGGGAGAACGAAGGCGACATCATCGTCGCCTCGGATGCGGTGACGTCGGAAACGATCGCCTTCATGATGAAGCACGCGCGCGGGCTGATCTGCGTTGCGATGGAAGGAGGGCGTCTCGACGCGCTCGATATCCCCCTGATGGTTCCCCGGAACACCGAGCTCCACAAAACGGCATTCACCGTGTCCGTCGATTATCTTCCGGGAACGACGACCGGCATCTCGGCGGATGATCGGGCTGCGACCGTGCGAGCCTTGGTGGCTTCCGGTTCACGGCCGGCGGATTTCGCCAGACCGGGCCACATCTTTCCTCTGCGGGCACATCCCGAGGGTGTGCGCGGCCGGCCGGGCCATACGGAGGCGGCGGTGGATCTCGCGCGCCTCGCCGGGAAGTCTGCTTCAGGGGTAATTTGCGAGGTTGCCAATGACGATGGGACGATGGCGCGCCTTCCCGATCTGCTGGTGTTCGCTGAAACGCACCAGCTTCCGCTAATCACCATCAAAGACCTGATCGCTTTCGTCGAGGGGCAGGTCGCGGTTGGCGCCGCGCAGGCTGCCTGACCATTTCATTTTCGTTTTGGCAGGGATGCGCACGTGAGCCTGCGTATCTCTGCAATCCGGGGCTGTTCGGCTAGGCGCGCAGATGGGCTGCCTTCTGCCAAGCCGGCTCCCTTGCATCCGTCGTAACATGCGGGTCCACAGTTCGAATCCCATCAAGCCATTTGAACGTTTATGCTGCTTTCACCCGCCGAACGGACATTCTGTCAGCATCGAAAGCTTTGGCTGCTTTGCGCCCCCATAGTGGTCATCGAGCCACCGGCCGCCGTTGCTTGCAAAACGGACATGACGCAGTGACAACGCGGTCTTAGTTGCGCCAAAAGCCGCCATTCCGCCCCATGCGGGTGATTAGATCACGAATTCCTCCTCGTACGTCTGAGGCTCCGGAACGACCGTAACCTCCACCGGAACGATCCAATTGGCCGCGTAGCTCTCGCAGTCGGAACGCTGGAGGTCGGGCTGCACGCACCCCGCCCCATCGATCGCGCGACATCGCAGTATACGTCGCCCCACTTCCTCAGGGGTCCAAATGTACTCCCACAAGCGCCATGCATAGGGACGTTCTGTTTCGAGGAGCCTTCCCTCACGCCAGCCCCTGCCATCTCCGGTGCAGACCTGCACCTGCCGGATAGCAGCCTCGCCGCTCCAGCTGGCTCCGAATATCCGATACGGTTGGCCGACGATGAGACGCGCCCCCTGCACGGGACGCGCGATCTGCGCTTTGACCTCCATCTCCGCAAGGGGGACCAGCCTGGGTTCCCCGAAGCTGCGCTCCCAACGGAAATAGTCGCGCGCCTGCCAGTAGCCAAGGAACGGTTGCTCCACAACCGTGATATGCGTGATCCACTTGACCCAAGCCATCCCGAACCAGCCACCCACGACCGCGCGTAGCGGGTAGCCGTGATCGCGCGTCAACGGCTCGTCGTTCATCGAATAGGCAAGGATCGTGCTGTCAGCGATGGCCTTCTCCAGCGGTAAACTGCGCGCAAAAGCGATGGGGCCGGGAGAAGCCGTTTTCTTGTTGGAGTCGACGACGCCGCTGTCGGCGCCTGCGAGCAGAACCTCACATGCGGTTCGCTTAACGCCCGCCATTTCCAAAATCTCGCGCAGAAGAACACCTGTCCACGCGGCATTGCCGACGGCTCCGTTCTGCCACTGCAACCCCTCCTTCGCCGGCACATAGTAGACGCGCCCGTTCCCTGCACACTCGACGACGGCGGTGAACGTCGTGCTCCGCATCGCCTTGATGCTGTCGAGGTCAAGTTCGATCGGCCGCTCCACCGCCCCGCCAACGCGCAATCTCCAGTCTCGCGCATCGAGGTCCGGCGACGGGAAATGGTTTCGCACGAAGAACAGCTCGGTTGGGATCAGCCAATCGGAGAGCGACGCAAACGGAAACTCGATGTTCTGTGGGGATTTCTGTCGAACTATTAGACTGGGTTGGTGTGGTGTCGGCATCGTCCTCGTCTCCCCTTTCAAGAGCACGACGTCGGCTCTCGGTCGCGCGAATTCCGGTACGATCACACCGCCCCTCGCAGTGCGTCTGTCGCATTCCGCCTTCGGGCCGCATTCTAGCACATACCGCACATTCCTCGGATCGACCTCGAACGGCAGCAAAGCGCCCGAATGCTGCTATTGGCCCACGTCTCTTTCGCGCCCGCTTGTCGTTCAGGCACTACCGCTGGAGAAGACCAGCAACATATTGTTGGTAGGCATCTCGATCGTCTCGCGGAGATTAAGTCCAGCGGCCTCACCCACTTGTTCAAGATCAGCGATATCACGCACACCCCAGGATGGGTTGCGCTCCTTCAGAGCCGCGTCGAAAGCAGCGTTCGAGGGGGCGTTGTGCGCCCCGTCGCGCATGAATGGGCCGTAGAGAAAAAGAAGCCCACCAGCGTGAAGCAAACGGCCAGCTCCTGCGAACAATCCTAAGCTTGCCGCCCATGGCGCGATATGGATCATATTGATCGACACGATGGCGTCAAAATGCCCCGTTTGTTCGACGCCCCATTGTCCTGAGCACACATCAATATCCCGCGGTACCAGCACATTCTTCAGCCCTGTGAATTTGATCCAGCTAGACGTGCTGGTGCGGGCGTCGGCATCCGGATCGCTCGGCTGCCAGGTGAGGTTGGGCATTGCTCCCGCAAAACACACGGCGTGCTCGCCGGTACCGCATCCAATCTCCAGCACGGCGCCACGTGTTGGAAGGACACGTTTTAGGACAGCGAGGATCGGGGCCGAATTTCGCGCAGCGGAAGGTGAGAACATGCGCTGGTCAGCGCTTATGTCGCGCTGTTCCAGCGCAACAGGCGAACGGTCCTTCTTCTCTGGGGGCATTGGCCTTGAATCCCCTTTGGGCGATGTCTCCCACCTTATAGCTGAAATGATGGGACTGAAACCAAGGATTTCGGACTTACGAAGGGGGTCGTCGGCGCGTGCGTTCGCCCGAGGGCGACCGAACGTCCACTTCGCGTCAGATCACGCGCCCGCTAGGCTCAAGGTCTCCTTTCGAAAATCGGAGCCCGGAAGCCGACCGACGGCTTTGGCCCCGGAGCGGTCACTCCATTTGTGCCGCAGCGAGGTCAGCCTGGGACGAATTTTAGATAGGAGGCCTCTGTTGACAACAGGGTCGTTGGTTCGATTGCCGTTGAGTCGATGAGATAGAAACCACTTTTGCTTGGATCTCGCGTGCTGCGCTGGTGTTCCAACGACATGTTCAGGCAGCCAGACCCTTCACGGCCCATGCTCGGGCTGCAAGAAGAATTTCGTCATCCGGACCTTTTGGAAGCTTCGCATGAAGCGCCTCCCGCAGTTGCCTGCGCGCTACTTCGCTGATCGACATGCAATATTTCGGAGCCGAGCCGGTACCACCCAGGAAAGGGGTCCAGTAGTCGTCGAAGTTTGCAAACTCCGTTGTGATATCGATCGCCTTGCACTCGACATTTCGTAGGCCGGCATCCGTGAACAGCTCAGACAGTGGGCCAGGTCGGCAAATTGGGGCCATTGTCCCGTCATCGAATTGAGCCGCTTCGGGGTCAAGCGCAGTAGCAACATCGAAGAAATAGCGCATCAACTGCATATGCCCTGCATAGTCCCACACATAAAGACCAACGACGCCGCCAGGACGAACAACACGGGTCATCACCCGAATGGCGGCGGCCTTGTTGGGCAGGAAGTTGAGAACCAGTCCAGAGACCGCGCAGTCGACCGAGTGGTCAAATGCGGAAATTTCCTGTGCATCTGCCACTTCGAACTGAACTCGTGGATCTGTGATCCTGAAGCGGGCAGCTTCGATGAAGGGCAGAGCACTATCGACCGCGACAATCTCAGACGGGTTGCAGCTGTCTAGGATGGCGGAGGTCAACACCCCGGTTCCGCAGCCGATATCGATCCAGGCTGCCCGATCAGGAGCCTTAAGCCAAGCCAGAAATGTTGGGGCAACCTTGCGACTCCAACGACCCATGTATTGGTCATAGGAATTGGAGGCGCCCCAGAGATCTTGAGCATTCGACATGACAAAGCCTTACCATCGGCATGCTTATGACGGAAGCGGCGGCCTAACATATCGCTCCAACGACGACGCGATTTTCTTTCTCGGGCGTCTAGTCTGGCAGGGCCAACTCGAATCGAGTGTTCCACTTCTGCTGCCAATCGCATGTGATTCCACCCGAGGGCTCTATGCGAGAATTGCCGCCATTCGTGCCGTCATGACGGTGGGCACTGATAATCAGAAGGCCGCTCAACTTGCAGGGATAGCCGAAGCTCCAGATCCCCTTGCCCGCCGATTGCTGGCCGAGATTATGGAGGATGCCGCACCTACAACTGAAAGCGTCAACTTCCTATTGCAGATGATGAACAATCTTGCCCCTTACGAGCGATATAAAGCCACGGGGCTAAAGCAAGAGTTACGCGCTTTCGTTGATCGTTTGCTGTTGTCCGAAGCGCCGTCACCGTTCACTCTCTACGGTCGCCTGCCGGAACTGGAGCAACAACCATCACAACCGATCTCTCTAAATTTCCCAAAGTTTCCAGGTATTGGGGAATCGAGGGGAGGGTCGCTGGTTCGGTTCCTTTCAAGAGCCGTGGCATTGTGCGTGCTCGAACGCGGAAATAATTTCTGCATTGGCGCCCTCCAAAATCCACTGGGCTGCCTAACCTCGGGCCGATGGTTCGACTCCGCTCAAGGCGCTCCGCAAAGGGGATTTTGTCCGCGCCTTCCAAGAGACATGCTCGCAGTGCCACTATCCCTTCCAGCGTCGGAACAGCGCGCTTGCATTGACCCCACCAAAGCCGAAACCATTGGATATTGCGTACTCCATTTCCAACGATCGGGCGTCATTGACCACGAAATCAATTCCGTCGCCCGCCGGATCGGGAGCATTCAAGTTCAGGGTCGGTGGCGCCATCTGATTCTGGAGCGCCAGGATCGTGAAGATGGCTTCAAGCCCGCCTGCAGCTCCCAGAAGGTGACCCGTCGCTGATTTCGTACCGCTGACTGCTATAGCGGAGTCCGAACCAAAAACACTCTTGATAGCCCTGATTTCTCCGAGGTCACCAACTGGCGTGGACGTCGCGTGTGCGTTGAGATGGCGTACCTCACGGGGAGTGATTCCGGCTTGCGCGATCGCGATCTCCATGGCGCGACGTGCACCGTTACCATCTTCGGGACCTGAGGTGACGTGATGCGCATCCGCGGTGGTGCCGTAACCGACAAGCTCGGCAAGCGGTTTGGCGCCTCGGGCAAGCGCATGGCTGAGCGCCTCGATAACAAGGATGCCAGCTCCTTCGCCCATGACGAAGCCATCACGCAACATGTCAAATGGGCGGGATGCCCGTCTGGGTGTTTCATTGAAGCCGGTGGAGAGAGATCGAGCCGCGGCAAAACCACCAAGACTGACGATGTTCATGCATGCTTCTGTTCCACCGCATACCGCGATGTCGGCCTCATTTGACCGGATGAGCCGAGCCGCATCACCGATCGCTTGAACTCCCGCAGCACACGCTGTGACCGGTGCGCCGAGCGGACCTCTAAATCCATACCTGATCGAGACTTGTCCCGCTGCCAGATTGACCAGGAATGATGGCACCGTGAACGGTGAGAGTCGTCGCACACCGCGCTGATCAACCGTTCGCACGGCTTCAGTTATGGCGGGAAACCCACCGATACCTGATGCAATGATGGTCGCTGTTCGAAGCCGCTCCGTGTCTGAGACTGGCTTCCACTTCGCTTGAGCAAGCGCCTCTTCCGCCGCCGCCAGTGCGAAGAGAATAAATCGGTCTACCTTGCGCTGATCCTTAGGAGCAAAAACGGTATTTGGATCGAAGCCTCCTTCCGGGTCTTCCTCGAGCGTGGGAACCGTACCGCCGATCTTCGACGGCAGGTCTCCCACCACATCGTCCGGAAGCCGCCGAATGCCGGAATGACCCGAGAGCAACCGAGACCAAGAGGTTGGCACATTGGTTGCGAGGGGGCTGAGAGCTCCCATCCCTGTTACAACGATGCGACGCATGCTTTCTCCAAATGTCATTTGACTGGTCAGCCGTATGGCCGGAACGTGCTGGCGCCGGGCGCGGTCAGCGCTTGTCAAGTGTGTGCAGAACTGAGCGACCCGAACCCACGCGCGACGCGATCACGACCGCGGTCGAAATTGAGATTACAGCGTTGGCTCTGCTTCCGGAGGCGCATCTCTCATGCTCCTGACTTAGCGTCCCCAATGCGCCTAACCTCATCGGCAGCCGCATCCAGGAAGCCTTGGGATAATGTTTCATCATTGACGAGACGAGAGAGCGTGACGGCGCCCACCATGAGGGATAGCATCGCCATGGCTTTGTTGCTGGGTTGCAAGCTCTTGGTCTCTTCCAAAAGTTCGTCCAAAACTTGGACATGCGCCCGGATTCCGTCCTCAAATGGGATTCTCACGTCCGCGCTTTGGCGAGCCGCATCAGATCCGAGCGCCACCAACGGACAACCCTCGCCCTTGTTCTCGCGATGTCCCGTTGACAGATAAAACGCAACGATCGCCGCGAGAGGATCAGAGCTAGCGGCTGCGGCCGTTGACCATCTGCGGGTAGCATTTTCGATCGCGCGCCTTGCAGCCTGCGCCGCCAGATCGTCCTTGGACGCGAACTGCTTATAAAAGCCGCCTTGGGTAAGGCCGGCGCCTTTCATTAGATCCTTCAGACCAATCCCGTCGAAACCATGCTCGCGAAAAAGTCGGCTCGCAACATTGATGACGGCTTCGCGATTTGCCTCCGCCTGTGTGCGGCTCACTCTCATTTCGGCCTCCGTTAGATTTTAGTCGCCATCTTTAATTCAAATAGAGTTTGATTGCAATCTGTAGGATGTTGAGAGAGCAAGCCGAAAATCGGCCATACCGCGTTAGGCGGGCCCGTGGCCCTCGTCGTTGGGACGAGGAAGAGCGTGTAAGGCGCGGTCGTGATAGATGTCAGCGCAAAGAAATTCACGACCCGACATCAGCACTGTGCTGCCTGGACCGAATTCGTCGCGAGCCAAACCGGCTAACGGGAAACCGCTCGATGCCCTCTTCCGCTACCTACATACGGTACCTATCCTTGAACAGAAACGGTTTGGTGACGACGGCGACAGTGAGTATTCCAGCCTTGCCGGTGACACCATGGGACGATCTGGCCCTTTCCTATTGCTGTCGCTCGACAGCAATGGCGGTCGCCTCTCCGCCACCGATGCAAAGCGAGGCTACGCCTCGTCTCAAGCCCTGTCTCGCCAGAGCGTGGAGGAGGGTAACGATCAGGCGGGCACCGGTCGCGCCTATCGGGTGTCCAAGTGCGCAAGCACCACCGTTCACGTTGAGGCGGTCGCGTGCTATGCCAAGATCCTTTGCCGCTGCCATCGCCACCACCGCGAACGCTTCATTGATTTCGAAGAGATCCACGTCTTCAACGGTCCAGCCCGCTTTACTGAGCAGTTTTCATATCGCGGGAATGGGAGCGGTCGTGTACCAGGCTGGCTCTTGGCTGTGGGTAGCATGCGCCTTGATTTCGGCGAGGATAGGCAGGTCATCGCGCTCGGCGATCGAACGGCGAGTCAAAACGAGCGCCGCAGCACCGTCCGCATTTGCGGATGCGCTGGCTGCGGTAATGGTGCCGTCGGCCCGAAACGCAGGCCGAAGAGTTGGGATTTTTTCGGGAGACACCTTCAAAGGATGCTCGTCGGTATCGACGATCTTTTCCCCCCCTTTACCGGAACTCTGAGAGGCGCAATTTCATCGACGAACGATTTATTCTCGATTGCGGTGCGGGCGCGGGTCAAGGATTCTATGGCATACGCATCCTGATCAGCCCTGGTAAACTGGTAGGCCGCCACGGCGGCTTCACCGAAGTCCCCCATGGCGCGGCCCGGTTCGTAGGCGTCCTCCAGGCCATCAAGCATCATGTGATCGAAGATGTGGTCGTGGCCGGCGCGATATCCCGAGCGGCCCTTTTTTAGAAGGTACGGCGCGTTCGACATTGATTCCATCCCGCCCGCGACAACCATATCAGCTGTGCCGGCGAGGATAAGATCGTGCCCCAGCATGGCGGCTTTCATCCCGGACCCGCAAACCTTGTTGATGGTCGTGGCACCGACTGCATCCGAGAGACCTGCTCCACGTGCTGCCTGCCGGGCGGGGGCTTGTCCTTGTCCCGCGGGAAGCACGCAGCCCATAATGACCTCATCCGGACCATCGAGTGCGAGGTTCGCGCGCTCCAGTGCGGCGCGGATCACATGCGCGCCGAGAGTCGTGGCCTGTACTGGCGCCAGATCGCCAAGGAAGCGACCGAGCGGCGTTCTGACGGCAGACACAATAACGATTGGGTCGTGATCCCTAGTCATGGATATTCCTTTCGAGCAGCCTGAAGGGGTGAGTTCGGGGGCAAGGCGTCACCAGGGCCGATGCACCTCTTGCTTCGAGACCTGGGTGAAGCACACAGGCAACATTATGCGTCTCGTCGAGTGATCAAGCAGGTCGATGTGCCGTGGGCAAAGAGCTTGCCTTGCAGGCTCTCTATCCTTCCCTCCAACGTGATGAGCGTCCGTCCACGTGAAATAACATCGCCCGTGACGCGCAATTCGCCGCAGTCAGCAGAAATGGGCCGGACGAATTTCACAGCAGTCTCGTGAGATGGGCAAAGCTCCCCCAGAGCCAAGGTTGTGTGCGCTGCAAGCGCCATGGCAGTGTCGAGCATTGTCATGATCCATCCTCCATGCACCGTTTTCATCGTGTTGAGAAAACGATGCTCGGACACCGCACGCAGCTCTACCTTACCTACTTCGGGCGGTAGCAGGCTGAAGGGCAGCATCTCTGCCATCGGCGGCCGCGGCAGATTTCCGGCGGCAAGCATCGCAACAAACTCTAGACCGGTTGTGAGCCCAATCGACACTTGCCCGGGCTGCTCCCCAGTCGATCCTGGGCTGCCTGACATTAGTGAACTCCCACATTGGTCGTTCCGGTCTTCGGATTTCATCGAAGGTTTCTCCTGAGCCAAAAAAAGCCCTTGATTTTTTATATTGCAAATGACATCTAAGTTCAAGTTAGATGTTGAATACAATCTTACTGCGCTTGGAAGACGGCGTCTGCGTGCGTTCGCAACGAACAAAACGGTCAGGGAGCACTCAGAACGAAAAGTCGTCATCATAAGAGGCGCATCCTCCGGAATAGGCGAGGCCATCTCCGAGCAGTCAGCACATTGGGGGAGGCCCAGCGCACAATTCGAACGAGAACGCTCAGCGTGGCTGCGTTGAGATCGTGAAACGGATGGTGCACCTCATGCAATCAGCAGAACCTGAAAGAAGAATACCAATGCACGAGAACAAGACATGAAAGCGTTCTTCATCGATCGCTACGGCAAGAACAGCGACGCACGGATCGGCGAGAGGCCGGACCCGCAGCTCAGGGACGACGACGTCCTGGTCCAGGTCCAGGCCGCCGGTCTAAATCCGCTCGATTCGAAGACCATGGATGGCGAGTACAAAACCATCTTGCCTTATCGCCTGCCGCTCGTTCTGGGCAATGAGGCGGCTGGCGTTGTCGTCCGGGTCGGCCACAAAGTGAAGCGGTTCAAGCCTGGCGACGAGGTCTACGCACGCCCGGACAAGGATCGCATCGGCACTTTCGCGGAACTGATCGCCATGAACGAAGGTGACGTTGCCATCAAGCCAAAAAATCTCAGCATGGAAGAAGCGGCGTCTATTCCCCTCGTCGGTTTAACCGCCTGGCAGGCACTGATCGAAAAAGCCAATCTCAAGAAAGGCCAGAAAGTTCTCATCCATGCCGGCTCCGGCGGCGTCGGAACATTTGCCATCCAGCTGGCGAAGCATATCGGCGCAACGGTCGCGACGACGACGAGCACCGCCAACCTCGACCTCGTCAGGAATCTCGGCGCTGATGTCGTCATCGATTACAAGAAGGAGAAGTTTGAGACGATCCTCAGCGATTATGATGTCGTACTGAACAGCCTCGGCAAGGACACGCTCGAAAAATCACTCCGCGTGCTGAAGCCCGGTGGCAAGCTGATCTCGATCTCTGGTCCGCCTGATCCCGATGTCGCGAGGGAGTTGGGGTCAGGCTGGTTCGTGCGAACGGTCGTGCGCCTTTTGAGCTACGGAATCAGGAAGAAGGCAAGACGTCATGGCGTGAGCTATTCATTCCTGTTCATGCGCGCGCACGGCGATCAACTGCGCGAGATTACTGCGCTGATCGATTCCGGTGCCATACGGCCCGTCGTCGACCGGACCTTCCCCTTTGCGGCGATCGAGGAGGCTCTTGCCTACCTGAATACGGGCCGCGCAAAAGGAAAGGTGGTCGTCACGGTGAGGTGAGTGGTGTTTATGTGAGAACCTCAAAACGGCCTATTGCGGCTGAAACGTACGCATGCAAGCGCCCTCGGACATCTGCCGCAATCGTCTAGGCACTGGCATCAGCATATCTGGTTTCGCGATCTGAGTCATAGCAGGGCACGATCGGATATCGGTCAAGTCTGAGTTCAAGCTGACGACCGCTTTTTGCGCAATCCTGCCGTCATGACATAGCGAGGTCGACAGTTCGATTCCCTTCATCCCTATTATCATCCGAACGGGAAAATTATTTCGATATCGCTGATCCTCAGTGTCCGGAACATATCATTGTCGCCGCTGTGCTGCTTCTTTGAACGAAACGAGCCGAGCATTTCTTTCATCCCACAGCGTGAGCCTGACGCAGCGAAAGCTCTGCAACAGAGTAATCCGGCCGAGACCGGCCAGTTCTGGTTGATCGCGCAGCACTTCGGGCAACCGATAGAACGGCACGCGGCTCGACAGATGATGGACGTGGTGAATGCCGATATTCCCAGTGATCCATTTGAGCGGGAAGGGAAGGTCGTAATGCGATGCGCCGTGTAGCGCAGCCGTCTGGAACTGCCACTCCGGCTTCTTTGACCAGTGTGTTTCCTCGAACTGGTGCTGGACGTAAAATAGCCAGACGCCGGCCGCGGCGGCCATTAGAGTGATCGGCAGATGCACGGTCAGAAACGGCAGGAGCCCGGTGATCCAGATCATGACGCCGATCAGAGTCGCGACCGCTACATTTGTTGCTATCGTTGACGCCCACGGCAAGTAGCCCGATCGAAACATGCCGAAGGGCAACCGTTGTTTGATCAGAAACAGCCAAGCCGGTCCGACTCCGAACATGACGAGTGGATGCCGATAAAGGCGATAACCAAGGCGGCTCCAACGCGAGAGGGCTTCGTACTCGTCGATTGTGAGCGTGGTGATGTCGCCGACGCCGCGTTCGTCGAGATTTCCGGCGGACGCATGGTGCTCTGCATGCGCCCGGCGCCAATAGTCATATGGCGTCAAGGTCAGCACGCCGATCGTTCGGCCAGTCCAGTCGTCGAGCCAGCGGTGTCCGAAGAAGGAGCCGTGGCCACAATCATGCTGGATCATGAAAAGCCGCAGCAGGAACGCGGCGGCAGGCACTGTCAAAATCAGACCCCACCAGATTTCGTGCCAGACCGCCAATATGGCGAGCATCCATAACACAACGAACGGAAGTGCGGTCACGGCGAGCTCGAGAGCGCTGCGGCCGGAATGGGGCTGTCGATATTTCGCGAGAACCTTCAGCCAGGGCTTTTCATCACTGCGGCTTGCATCATGAAGCCCGGACGTAGAAATCATCGATCTTCTTCTCCATTTGACCTGGGAATTGTAAGACATCGGAATGGGGAGCGTGCCGGCATTCCTCAGCAAAGATCGCGCGTCTGAGCGCGACATGAGACAAGATAGGCCCCGGGTGACCCCGGGACCTGTTGATTGTGCTTTGCAGCTGTCGGCAGAAACTACATCATTCCGCCCATGCCACCCATATCGGGCATGCCGCCGCCAGCCGCATCACGCTTTGGCAGCTCCGCGATCATGGCTTCGGTGGTCACCAGCAGGCCGGCAACGGAAGCAGCGTTCTGCAGCGCGGTGCGGACAACCTTGACCGGGTCGACGATACCCATGGTGATCATGTCGCCATATTCAGAGGTCTGGGCGTTGTAGCCGAAGTTCTCTTCGTTCTTCTCGAGGATCTTGCCCACGACGATCGACGCTTCGTCGCCTGCGTTTTCTGCGATCTGGCGTGTGAGTGACTGCAGCGCCTTGCGGACGATGTTGATGCCGGCGTTTTGGTCGTCGTTTTCACCCTTGATATCGAGAACGACCGAGGCTCTGAGCAGTGCCGTACCGCCGCCGGGAACAATGCCTTCTTCGACAGCAGCGCGGGTCGCGTTGAGCGCGTCGTCGATGCGGTCCTTCTTTTCCTTGACTTCGACTTCCGTCGAACCGCCGACGCGGATCACGGCAACGCCGCCAGCGAGCTTGGCAAGACGTTCCTGCAGCTTCTCGCGGTCGTAATCGGAGGTGGTTTCCTCGATCTGAGCCTTGATCTGGGTGACGCGACCTTCGATGTCCGACTTCTGGCCGGCACCGTCGACGATCGTGGTGTTTTCCTTGGTGATCGACACCTTCTTGGCGCGGCCCAGCATCTCAAGAGTCACGTTCTCGAGCTTGATGCCGATGTCTTCGGAGATCACGGTGCCGCCGGTCAAGACGGCAAGATCTTCTAGCATAGCCTTGCGGCGGTCGCCAAAGCCAGGAGCCTTGACGGCAGCGATCTTGAGGCCGCCACGGAGCTTGTTGACGACGAGCGTTGCAAGAGCTTCGCCTTCGACGTCCTCGGAAATGATCAGGAGCGGCCTACCGGCCTGCACGACCGCTTCGAGGATTGGTAGCATGGCCTGTAGGTTTGAGAGCTTCTTCTCGTGCAGCAGCACATATGCATCCTCAAGCTCAGCCACCATCTTTTCGGCGTTGGTGACGAAATACGGCGAGAGATAGCCGCGGTCGAACTGCATGCCTTCGACGACTTCGAGTTCGGTTTCGGCGGTCTTGGCTTCTTCAACCGTGATGACGCCTTCGTTGCCGACCTTCTGCATCGCTTCCGCGATATAGGCGCCGATCTCCTTCTCACCATTGGCGGAGATCGTGCCAACCTGGGCGATCTCCTCGGATGTGCTGATCTTCTTGGCTTTGGCAAGGATATCTTTCACAACGGCCGTAACCGCAAGATCGATGCCGCGCTTGAGGTCCATCGGGTTCATGCCCGCGGCAACAGCCTTGTTGCCCTCGCGAACGATTGCCTGGGCCAGAACGGTCGCGGTCGTGGTGCCGTCGCCGGCGATGTCGTTGGTCTTCGAAGCAACTTCGCGGACCATCTGGGCGCCCATGTTCTCGAACTTGTCGTCAAGTTCGATTTCCTTGGCGACAGCGACACCGTCCTTGGTGATGCGCGGAGCGCCGAAGGACTTGTCGATGATGACGTTGCGGCCCTTGGGACCGAGGGTGACCTTCACCGCGTCAGCGAGAATGTCGACGCCGCGCAGCATCTTTTCGCGGGCGGTGCGGCCAAACTTGATTTCTTTTGCAGCCATGATGAAAACTCCCGAGCAAATTGCTCATTGGCTAGTACGGGTGAATTGAACGATCAGGCGATGACGCCCATGATGTCGGATTCCTTCATGATCAGAAGATCTTCGCCCTTGAGCTTGACTTCAGTTCCGGACCATTTTCCGAACATAATCCGATCCCCAGCCTTGACGTCCAAGGCAACGAGCGAGCCCTTGTCGTCACGAACGCCAGAGCCGACAGCGACGACTTCGCCTTCCTGCGGCTTTTCCTTGGCGGTATCGGGAATGATGATACCACCCTTGGTCTTGGCTTCGGCTTCGATGCGCCGGATGACGACACGATCGTGCAGTGGCCGGAAATTGATATCCGTCATTCTAAATATCCTCAATGAAAAGAGCTTATGGCCATCAGGGCCAATCTCACCGTGTTAGCACTCTCCTTGTCAGAGTGCTAGCGATTTAAATTCTGAGCTGAGATTGCCGGTTCGTCTGCTGACTTTGTTCTAGTGAGTTAATTGAATCGGGTCGGCATGAATTCAAGCGTTTCTCGTCCGTCGATGACGGCGCTGACAATTGCCTTCTCCTTCAGCCGGCTGAGATAGCCATCACAGTCTCGATGTGCGAGGCCGTGGGCGACCCTATTCCAAGTCTTTCGAGGCCAAGTTTGATTTCCGGTGCGTCCATAAAAAGATTCCATAGAAGTCCGGACCGGTGGTTCTCGATCATCGCGATGATCGGCCCCTGGTTTACAGCGAGATAGCTCTTCGAAATCCACCGTCCATTGGCCGCGAACGCGTCGACAAAGCCGTAGCGGCCCCAGAGCCGGCCATCGGCAACTGCAAGATAATGCCTCAGCGCAGCTTCTGCTGCTTCCGGCAGATACGGAAAACTCGAGAGCGCCGCCGTCGGGGCAATAATGCCGAGGTCATTGTCCGGCGCGCTGGCCACATAGTTCGTTGGACCATGCGACGACGTCAGCCCCCAACACGCCGCGCCATAACCGGCATGCTCGTTCGGATTGTGCACGGCGTGCGCATGGTGGATTGAGGCATGGGCGACGTTCTGTTCCCAGTAGTCGCAATATCGGTCCCGCATCCAGCGCGGGTTGAGGCCGCAGAATGGGGAATGAGCCAGAAACAGCGGACCTCCGAACGGTCGGCCTACGGGTAGGATGTGGCCGTAATAGCTGTTGCCATTGCGCAAAGCTCCATTTCCTGCCCAGCCGTGATGGAACCCGCTGTCGTCAATTGCGTGTTGTTGCGCACCGGCCGCGAGAACGTAGGCAAGCAGACCCTCGTTCCAACCCGTGATCGGAAGCGCCATCTTCCATTTGTGCTTTGGGCTCCAATGCCAGTACAGCGCCTCGCATGGGCCAGGCGTGTACCAATCCCACTCGACGTCATCGACCAATTCCTGAATTTGTGTTCGTAGCAGACTCGCGTCGGAATCGTTGCCGTCGAAATATTGACGTGCGCAAATCAAGCCTTGCAAGAGGAGGGCGGTCTCGACCAGATCACCGCCATCGTCATGACGCGAGAAAGGCACGACATGTCCTGTTGCACCATTGATGAAATGCGGGAATGCGCCATGGAAACGCGGTACTTTTCCTAGAAAAGCGACCATCCCAAGCATCCGTTCTATCGCCTGCCGGCGGTCGATCCAGCCACGGCTGGCTGCGACAATGATCGCAAGGAACGAAAAGCCCGAGCCTCCAGTGGAAACGAGATCATTGCGTGCATCCCCCCAGGTCAACCGGCGATCGTAGGCAAGCCCACTGACGGGATGCGCACCCTCCCAGAAATAGGCAATCGTGGACCGCGGGACGCGGTCGAACAGTTGCTCAAGCGGACTTGAGCTGGCGGGGGGTGTCTTTTTCATATGCTAAGAATCTCGGCACTTGCGTCCGCATTGTACCATGGCCGCGATACGATTTTGTTGTCGCAAGCCATTTGAAATAGAAGCCGCCTGCCTTCAGCGAGATTGGATGACCCAATCGCCAGATTCGAACAAGGGGGTCGGCAGTTCGGATCCCATCACCCCGAATTCTAAATGAAAGTCTTCGAACCTGGACCCAAAAGCAGATCTATCCCTACATCGCCGCGTCGCGAGGTAATTTGAGCTCGGAGATCGTGTCCCTGTGATACTAACCCGCTTCAGCAACCGGGGCCGTGGACGATCCCCTCGGCCGCCGCATAGGTCCGCCGGGTGTCTCTTCAAGCACGCCGAAATCTACCTCCGACAATTTGGTCACGTAGAGGCAGGCCTTGGAGCGTTTGTGCTTGCCGAGCTTCGCGAGTAGCGCCTCATATTCGGGGAATCCGCCGACATAGAACACGAGATTCGCTGACCGTGGCGAGAAGGCGACGCGGCACATATCGCCGCCATGGCCGCTGGCGCACTGATAGCGATAGATGCCGAGGCCGACAATCGAGGGACCCCACATCACCGCGTGCTCGCCAGTGACATGCTCCATCATCGCGCGCAGCACTTGGCCGTCGGCGCGGCGCACGCGATGCGTGACGCCGTTGAGGAAATCATCGACGCTGACGTCGGTCGGTGTCGTCTTGATCTCAGCCATACGCGCCTCCCTCAGCCATCGCAATGGAAGAAAGTAGCTCGCTAGGGCGCAAGCTTGCCCTCTGGGTCGACGTCCGATTTCCGTTCACTCCGAACATAGCTATCGAGTTTGGTCACGGTATCAAATTCGGCAGGATCACGATAAGCGCCGAACTTGAAATACTGATTGACCTCGTCTGTATACGGCTTGAACCCGATCGTCCCCTCGATCTTGGCTATCTTCGTGCCGTTCGCCCAGATTTCGATAAGGCCTCGCTGATCGGGGATCAGTCGCATGTGGTAGACCATGGTGGTCCATTTGCCGAAAGGGTCGGGCAGCGGGGCGTACCGCGTCACTTCAAGGTTTTGCACGCAACCCGACAGTTGGGCGAGCGTACCGGGAAGATTGGCGTGAGCCGTCTCTTGCGCGTCATGCCCGACGGAGAGAACCTCTTCCTGAGCAAATTCCAAAACCCGAGGAACGCTTAGGAACCGGTGCGGAAAGCTGTCGCCGGGCTCTTTCGGGGCGGAGGCTTGCGTCGCAATGAAGACCCGGCACAACGTGTCGAGCTTATTGCGCGCGGGATCTTCGTTATCTTGCTCTAGCGTCACACTGAAGGCACGACCGTTGAAGCGTTGCGCCAGGATCGGCGCGTTTTGCGGCGAGCGATCCCGCTTCCACTGACCGATGACGAAACGGCCTGTGTCAAGCTTGATGCTGTCATCGACGAACATGTCGAAGCGGTACCAAATATCGGTTCCAAGCGGCGCTTCGACCTCATCCGTTTCCCATAGCTCCGATCTTTCGTCGCCATCCTTGGTATATTTGCCGTCCTCATCGGCACACCCGAGATGGACGAACCGCAGCGCAAACGCGCTGCTTTTAAGAAGCGGTCGGACGATCTGGGTGGCTGCCGTGCGCCGTGCGCCATCGGCCTTGCCGAAGGTAAAGTCATTTTCGTCGCGATTGCAGACATACCAGTGCTTCGCGGGGGTCTTTGAATCAAACTCGTCCTTGATCGTGGCCGAGCCTGCAATCGCTGCTGCCGGTGAAAAGAGAGCGAGAAGTGTCGCTACCACAGAAAATAGCCGCACCTGCCTATCTCCTCAATTCATGTTGATCTTCAGATTGCTCGGGCAATGGTCGGAAAGGCGCTTTTTGTCGTCGAGCGTGGGCGACGGCCAGGGGAATTGCGTCTCGGATTCCGCAGTCACCATGGCGGCGGTCTTCTTGCCGTAGATGAAGAATTCGATCGGCAGGATGTTGTATCCATCTGGGTTGGCAACGCTTGTGGGATTAGGTTGCCGGAACTCCCGCTAGCATATCGACATGTTCGCATAGGGCTGGCGGAATATCTCGATATCCGGCCGGCCTTCTCGGTCGATACCGTCGCGGTTGGCGCTGTAGCCTGTCATTCCTGTCCACGCTTCGTCGGGAATGGAGCCAGGCTGTGCGTCGAAGCGCCGGTTGAAGTCGCCGACAATCATCCAAGCATGGCCGGCCGTTTCGCGCGCCTCGATCCACTGGCGCAACGGGTACATTTGCTGGCCCAACGTGTCGCAGGCCTTGTCCTTTGGCCCTGCCGTCGCCGGGTCTGTGCTCCATAAGCTGAAATGCACGAAATCATCGAAGCAGCCGCTTTTGAGATGCACATCGAGGACGCGCAGTCGCTTGCCGCTCTGCGCTTCGACCGTGATATCGAGGCCCCAGCGCAGATTGCGAAGGACTCCATTATCCTTGAATTTAACATCAAGGGGTTTGTAGTCGCTGATATCGACGAGCTTCAGCGGCGAGCCCGGCCGAAGGGCTACGCCGTGATACTGCACGCGCTCCGCCGTTGTCGGTTTCACTGCCGTCATGCCGGATTTGGTGCAGACCGGTGCTGCCGCTTGGCCTTCAGCTTCGGCAAACTGGCCGCTAATGCAATGCTGCCAGCCTTCCGCCACCGGAAAGACGGCATCGAGCGCGGCGGGGCTAGTCACTTCCTGCAAGAAGAGAATGTCGGCCGCGAGCATATCGCGCCAACGCTTCAAATCCGCGTAGTCCGCATCCTTGCGGACATAATCGTCAGGGAAGACGGTCTTGGAATCGCCCGGATATATGAGTGTCTGGATATTCCAGTTCCCCAGCACCACATCCGCAGCCTGCGCTGAAAACGGCAAAACGATCGCCATGAATGCGATCGCGGCAATACTCTTTGCCATACGAGCCTCCATCACAAGCAATTACCGCCGGCGCAACTTGTAACCACTTTTTGGCGCGCCGTACATTCGATTTTGATGACAATCTCGATTTGATTGCCGCGACTTCGCATATCCAACCCAATGCCGGTGTGTGGATAGTTGACCTGACCACTTGCGCCATCTCGCCCAGCAAACGGAAGACCTCCTCCGAACGAGGATTGTCGAACCTTCATGATGTCATCAGCGATGAAGGGCGCCGGCGGGCGCAGCGCTGCGAAATTCCTCGTACCCCTCGAGCCGAAGCGCAAGTCTCCGAGAAATAGGCGCGAATTTGATGACTTATTAAGATCGCAAATGGGTGGGGCCGTTACATTTGCCGGGCCTTTTGCCACCCATCCCTATGACTAAATCACTCGCAAACGATCAGCGAGCGTCACAATGACAGTATTCTTCTATGGCTTCGTGGACGACATCTTGGGAGATTGGCTTGGCAACGAAGATCGCCGACGGTGGGAGGTCGCCGTCGACTGGGCGCGCGGCACCTGACGCGACAACGACGCAAATGTGAGGCCAGCGGTTCGCGACCTCCCAAGCCAGTTGGCACCCGGTCATGTATCCGGGCGTCTCGATGTCGGTAACGACGAGTTTGAGAGAGGGGTAGTCAGTGAGAAATTTGAACGCATCCTCGACCGTTCTCGCCTCAATGACATCAAAGCCCTCTTCGGCTACCATATTAGCGGTGTCCATCCGAATGAGCGGTTCGTCATCGACGACGAGGGCGATCGGCTGATTGTCGGTCATAAGACTATGCGACCGACACTTGGAACGGATGTCGGCGCTGCCGAGCGATCGGTCGTGCCGTTAAATTCGTCCTCGCTCGGCACCACGCCATCAGGTGTCAAATCATCCACGGCCTTCGGCAGTTCGCGCGACAAGCGGCTGAGGATTTCCTCTTTCGACAGCCCAGTCTTTGCCGTCAGCTCGCCGAGGACATCGTCACCAAGGGCCTGGGAAAGGTCAGGTTCGTCGATGGGTAGATTGGGTCCGGTCGTCACCCAGGAG
Organism: Rhizobium sp. TH2; assembly: GCF_024707525.1. Classification (NCBI taxonomy): domain Bacteria; kingdom Pseudomonadati; phylum Pseudomonadota; class Alphaproteobacteria; order Hyphomicrobiales; family Rhizobiaceae; genus Rhizobium; species Rhizobium sp. TH2. Next base: position 195,826 of record NZ_CP062232.1, read on the forward strand.
TCCGCGCGGTCGCCGAGCCCATTTTGCTTGAACTGATCGAGAAGACCTCACAAGCCTCCGTTGAGTATGCCGCCCGGAGAGGACCCGCCAAAGATGTTTCCCAAGCCGCCCTTGGTCAGGCCGCCCAGAAGGTCGCCAAGACCTCCCTGGTTCTGCGCCACGGTTCCGTCAGGATTGGTTGATTGGCCGTTCTGCAGGCCGCGCAGCATTTCGGCGATCTTGTCACGGTTTTGATAACCCGCGACGGCGAGAACAGCGAGAAGGGCGGTAAGTGGACCACGGGACATGAATACTCTCCTTGGGCTTTTCGGATGATGCAGCAGGTAATGGCCTAACGGTTCGCAAGAATGTCAGTTCCCGTGCCATTGTTTGAACTTGCTGATCGCCCCATTTTTTTGGGGAAGAGGTTGTGTCCGTGGGGATATTGACTTAGCGCCTAGAAATCGAGGTGAACCGCACCGGATTGGCCGGAGACCCCAACTCGTGAGAAGTAGGGTCTATGACAAGCAAGACGACGAACAAATTCTCTCCTGAAGTCCGCGCCCGCGCCGTTCGAATGGTGGCGGAACATGAGGCAGAACATCCGTCGCGGTGGGCGGCGGTTGCCTCAATAGCGGCCAAGATCGGCTGCTCGGCACATACACTCAATGAGTGGGTGAAGAAGGCCGAGATCGACAGCGGCAAGGGGGCCGGTCTGCCGAGTGATGTCGCGGAGAAGATGAAAGCTCTGGAGCGGGAGAACCGCGAGCTGCGTCAGGCGAAGGAGATTTTGTCCAAAGCGTCGGCATATTTTGCCCAGGCGGAGCTCGACCGCCACTGAAGCGATGATTTCCTTCATCGACGAACACCGCCCGGTGCTCGGGGTCGAGCCGATCTGCAGGCTGCTGCCGATTGCCCCGTCCACCTACTATGAAGTCGTTGCCAAGCGCACGGACGTGGACCGCCTGTCGGCCCGCGCCCGTCGGGATATGGCCATGAAGGTCGAGATACGCCGGGTGTTCAACGAGAACTTCCAGGTCTACGGTGTGCGGAAAGTTTGGCGGCAGTTGCAGCGGGAAGGCTTTGAGGTTGCCCGCTGCACCGTTGCTCGGCTCATGAGGGCAATGGGGTCTTCAGGGCATCATTCGCGGCAAGCCAGTCAGGACTACCGTCTCGGACAAGGCCGCTCTATGCCCGCTCGACCGCGTGAACCGCCACTTCAAGGCTCCCGCGCCGAACATGCTCTGGCTCTCCGATTTCACATATGTCGCGACCTGGCAGGGCTTCGTTTACGTGGCTTTCGTGATCGATGCCTTCGCCCGCCGCATCGTGGGCTGGCGGGCAAGCCGGACGGCGCAAGCGGGTTTCGTCCTCGACGCTCTGGACCAGGCACTTCATGATCGGCGGCCCGTCCATCGCGGCGGGCTCATCCACCATTCCGACAGGGGCGTACAATACGTGTCGATCAAGTATTCCGAGCGGCTGGCGGAGGCAGGCATCGAGCCGTCGGTCGGCAGCGTTGGCGACTCCTATGACAACGCTCTCGCCGAAACGATCAACGGCCTTTACAAGGCCGAGGTCATCCATCGGCGAGGACCATGGCGCAACTTCGAAGCCGTGGAGTTCGCCACACTCGAATGGGTTGACTGGTTCAACAACCGACGTCTTCTGGAACCTATCGGAAACATTCCGCCAGCACAGGCCGAGGAACGATACTACGCCATGCTGGACGCACCAGCCATGGCAGCATAAGTTAAACCAACCGGTCTCCGGTAAAGCCGGTGCGGTTCAAGGGCAGGTCGGCATCGTGCTTGCGAGGGGAATTCAATCGCTTCGAGTTAAACTTCCCCTATTCGAGCCGAAGGACTGATCTAAACGGCACGTTGAAGAGCCGGGTCCCAAGTTCATCCTCTACTTCGAACTCGTGCCCGTCGATCACTTCTCCCCGACGGACACGTTCTGCGGCAACGATCTTTTCGAGGGACGGCTTGGTATATTTCTGAACATGGGTCTGGCCCATCTTCAGGGTAAGCCCTTTGTTCATCGCGACACCAAGCGGTATTTTGTCGCCGAATCCCACATAGACACCAGGAATCGAAATCGTGCCTGCTTTCCTGCAGGACATAATCGCTTCCCGCTGTACCTGGACCAGATCCGAAGCCATGTAGGTCGCTGCCTTGACCCTTGTCGACGATGGCGTCGACCGCACGGTGTCCCGATGCCTCGCGCCCGACGGCATCGACGCAGCTATACAACGAGGGGAAACTGGGATCAGCAGAGGCGACATGACGGCAAAGGCAAGGCCTAACCTGCGGAGGCTCGCGGACGAGCTCGGTCTGTCCGTCACGACCGTGTCGCGGGCGCTCAAGGATGGGCCGGAAGTTCATCCCGACACCATCAGTCGCGTTAAGACAGCGGCGGAGGCGGCCGGATACGTGCCCAACCTGCACGGGCGGGCACTGCGTACGGGTTCGACCCGCAACCTGACCGCTATCCTGCCGATGGAGACGAGGGACTATCTATCCGACATCATCAAGCTTCCTCTGATGGAGGGTATGACAATGGCGGCGAGGCAGCTCGGCTACGCGCTGACCATCTTTTCGACCACGCCGGAGGAGAGTCCGCAAGAGAACCTCGATCAGGTTCTCCGTTCGGGCGCGGCCGATGGAGTTGTCATAACGCGTATGCTGGCGGCGGATCCGCGAATTCCTTATCTGCTGGAGCGAGGTGTTCCATTCATCGCATTCGGTCGCAGCAATCTCGACCGGGACTACGCCTATGTCGACATCGACAATGAACGTATCGCCTATGAAGCGACCTCTCTTCTGATCGAACGCGGGCACGCCCGCATCGCGCTGCAGTTGCTGGTCCGGGAGGATCAGTACAGCGCTATGCGCTTGGCGGGCTATCGCGGCGCGATCGAAGATCACGGGCTAACCCTCGACCCCGACCTGATTGGGCAAGAGGATTTTACCCTGGAGGCCAGCGAGCGCTGGATCGGGCGGCTGCTGGACAGCGCCGACCCACCGAGCGGGCTGGTCTGCGCCAACGAATTGGGGCTGCTGGGGGCGCTCAGCGCCTTGCGCAAGCATGGGCTTGCACCCGGCCGCGACTTCAGCATTGCGACGCGCGACAACACCCGTATCGCGCGCTATCTCTCAACGCCGCTCGTGGCGCATTCAGTCGACATGGTCAGCGTCGGCCGCGCGCTGGTCGAGGGGCTCGTGCATCAGATCGAGCATCCGGACGACCCGCCGACGCAGAAAATATTCGCCGGCGAAATGTCGTTGATCGGCGACGAGTGATTACTGAGTTGGGTTCGAATCCGCTCACCAAATTCGGTTTCGCAGGCTCAATGTAGCTCCCGCTCAGCTTTCAGATATGACGGGGCCAGGGGTTCCACTCCTATCAAGGCCTTGCGGTGGGAAGATCACCATCGGTGATTTCGGTGACTACGAGATCGGTGACATAAGCTTGCCGTCACTAACAACCGTCAACGCGCAGGCGCGACAGATCGGCGAGCGCAAAGCGCAATTGTCAAGCGTGTTTCGAGTTTGTTTGCCGGCCTTGACCATGTCTTGCGCAATGATGTGAGCGATTTCCGGGATGCAGCCAAGGCTGCTTTCCCCAATGCCGGATATTAACAACGGACCACATGGATACCGTTGAATTGTTGCAGGTGTGAGAAATTGATGTTGGGCAGAATTGCAGAGGTCGGCGGTTCGATTCCCATCAAGACCTTTGAATCGCATAATGACGGGGCCACTGGTTCCATTCCCAGCACCGCATTCATTTATTCGGCTTCATCTGTGGACGCGCTGCCTCTGCAGCGTCACTCTCAGTCTTGAGATCTGCAATCAAGGTTTCAATTTCAGCGATATGAGCGCCGAATTCCTCAGGGGCGGGAACTGGGACTGTGTCAGCCGCCGGATTGTCATGACTGTAGGTATTGGCCCGTGTCATGCCCTCGTGGAAGCGAATTGCTAACGCATCCGACAGACGAACGTAGCGCAGCAATTGGGTCTGTATCACGTCAGTCCCGCGCCGAACGATGTCTCGGAAGATGATTTCTTCCACCACCCGCTCATAAGTATCTCGCAGGCGCCCATATAGGTTTTTTACTTTGTATTCGTAATCGGCTGGGCTCGTGGAATGAAGCTTACCGAGAGGAGCCGCATCGCTCTTAATGCGGCCGATGCGCTTTGCGACGTTCAAACCTTTCCATACCATACCGGCGGCATCGACCTTACCCGCCGCCGCTTTGTCGCTGAATAGCGCGATAGTGACCGGTTCGATCCCGACTTCGTCGGCCGCCCGGGAAAGCTCGTTGAAGAAGATAATATCGTGTGTGAACACGATGACTTGGCGCTTTGACGCCTCCTCGGCGATCCGATCCGCGACCCTCGCACTTCTGTCGCGATCTAGAGACGAGACCGGATCGTCGATCACAATTGGGCCCGATCCATCGGTCAAAGTGACTTCGGTCAGAAATCCCGCGAGCGCCAAGGCACGCTGCTCCCCCTCGCTCAGGATATCTGAGGTGACCTTCGTCAGTTTTGTTTTCGGATCGATCTCGAATTCAGCTTTGGTCTGGCCACTCTTACGGGCCAGGCCGACATTGAGGTGCATAATATCAAACCGTGCGCGTTCGGAATCGAACTTCGTGACGACTGCAGTGGTCAGATGGGTATCCAGTAGCTCGTTTGCACGTTGCGTGATTCCACGCGTCTGAACGTCGGCAATCGCTTTCGCATAGGCATCGTCAATGACGAGTAGATTGCGCCGAGCGATCAGCTTCGCTTTATTCGCGGTAATCGTCTTCCGATCCTCGAGCTCTGCCTTCTCGGCGACAAGTTTGGCCCGCTCCTCGCCATTGCTTGCCTGGGTCAAACCATCCCTTTCGGCTTTCAACTTAACCCCGAAACCCTTCACTTCCTCAGTCGGCACTGTAACTGGTTTGTCCGGCTCGCTTTCTTTGCCTTGCAGCCTGCTAAGAGCATCCGCCCGACGGGCGAGAGCGGCAATCTGGAAGACCGACAGGCTATCGGCGAGCGAACCGTCGCGCTTTCGCACTTGTTCGAGACGGTCTGGGAAGTCAGCTGCCCGAAGGCAGGCGAGTTCGTCAACTGCCTCAAGCGAATCTAGGACCGCTTGCTCGGCTGCCGTCGCGGCAGAATCGAGGGTGTCATCCATGTACTTCTGAAAACGTTGCATTCGAGCAGCACCCTCTGGAAGGAGGGGCTGCTGACACAGCACACATGACGCGCTTTCACCTTCCGATACTAAGACCGGAAACACCTGTCCGACATATGCGTCTTTGATAGAATAGTCCCGAGCCGCCGCCCAAAGCGCTCGCCAAGCGTCGCTACCCACGGCCGACAGAGGTTCATCGGTAAATAATTCACCGGCTGCAACCGCAGCGGCCTGGCGAGCAGACACCGCCGTAGCCCGAAGTTTCGAAAGCTTGTCTAGGGCCCCGTCTGTGAATGCTGATCCGACAACCTCACACTCCGCCGCAAGACCATCCGCCCACTTTGACAAGGCGCTGACGTCCGCTGCGGCTGCAGCACCCGCGGACAACACAGCGGCGACCTCGTCAAGTCGCTCCTGATTACCGGCGCCAAAGGCGGTGGCGGCGTCAATTTGCGTGTCGGTCGTCGACTTGGTGACTGCTTTATCGAAGCTTTGAGCCTTCGTATTTCGTTGCTCAGGAAAGGAGATGGCCGTGAGGCTAACCTTATTCCCCACCTCTTTTGCCCGCCCGTCGTCTAATTTCTCCTTCAGAGTAATGCAGACGGCGTTGAGGCGGTGGGGGAGCGCAAGTCCGAAGGGAAGATACCGGATCTGATTTCCACCGTCGACGTAAAGCTGTGCCGAGGCCGTGTCGAAAACTGAAACCTGCATCAATTGCGGCGAAGCAGGCGTGCCCGGCGACCAGGGAACAGCGATGTCGCCCGCGCCCCCATCGATCAGAATCTCGGCAGACTGTGGACCAGCGGTGCTCCCATAGACGTCTGCGAGGACCTTCAATTTTGCAGGGTTTTCAATACGCGTTCGGCACGCCGTCCGTAGAATCCGGACAAAGCCGCTCTTCCCGCTTCCATTTCGGCCATAGACAATCGTCAGCGCGTTCGGACAAAAAGCGAGGGAGGCATTTGAGACAAGCCGATTCACATTAGCGACATTCGCGATACCTTTCAGAATAATCGTTTGGTGTTCGCCGCCACCGAAGTGGTCTTTGGTGAATGGGATGGCATTTGGCGGGTCTGCCGTAAGGCTGAACCCGGCGGAAAATTTGACCATCGCCAACAGTTCACCGATATCAGTGTCGGTCAGCTCGTTGCTGATTGCTAGACGCCGTAGGGCGTCCCGCTTCCAGGACGAAAGCTTCCCTGACCATTCCAGAACATCGTCAATTGGCTCCGAAGTCATCATGCTTCCCATAACAGAAGAATCTGCATCTTCACCTTGTGTTTGCAGGTTGTTTCCCGCAGATCAATATCCCAATCATCCCCTTTGATTATTAGTTGTGCGCAGCGTTCTTATTTCGCTGTTCTGAGCAATAACAATGTGTGAGCAAGGCTATGTTCGGCGTTAGGGCTTGGCAGCTGCTGATCACGGCAACCGATGGATGACCACATTGGGAACGACGCTTCGAGCAATCTCGCAAAGATGCCAATGATGCGTGAGGTAGATGACCTGGCCCACTTTGGCCATCTCGCCCAGCAATCGGAAGACCTCTTCAGAGCGAGGATTATCGAAGCTCTCCATGATGTCATCGGCGACGAAGGGTACCGGCGGGCGCAGCGCCGCGAATTCCTCGTACCCCGCGAGGCGAAGTGCGAGATAAAGCTGAAACTGCGTACCCGTCGACATAGCATCCGCGAGCTTCGAGCCGCCATCGCGAGATAGGCCGATGAGGATTTCCTTGTCCTTGTCTGGCTGCGTTGCCAAGCCTGAATAGCTGCCACCGGTGATCAGGCGGAAGGCCTCCGAGGCGCGGTTCATCATCGAGCTGCGATGCTTCTCGCGATAGATATGCAGCGCCTGCTCGGCGGCGAGCGTGCCGGCTCTGAGGGTGAGGTGGCGCATAGCCAGTTCCTCGATTTCGAGAAAAATGGTCCGCCGTTTGGCTTCGATCCGTGCGACCGCGTCGTCTCCGCCCACTGCCTCGAGCTTTTGCCGCGCCAGTGACATCTCGGAATAGAGAAGCTTGGCATTCTCGGTGAGATCTTCTATGCGCGCGCCCAGCTCCATTGCATCCCGTTCGAGGGCATCGGCCTCAACAGCAGAGAGCCTCTCCTCCGCCTCTTCGAAGCCGGCCACCCGCAGCGCGTCGGCAATCTGGCCGCGAAGCGTGGCAACCCGCTCCTCCAGCCTGTCGCGTTCCTTCGCCTGACTTAGAAATGTCTCGACCGCAGCAAGTGTCTCCGCACCGAAATAGTTGGTCAGCTCATTCTTCCGGGCGTTGTGAACGACAAGCTCGTCCTCCAAACCCCGGCGCCTGTCCAATTGCTTTTCCAGGTCTGCCTGCCGGTCGGCCCGAAGCTGGGCTGAACGCTTTGCGATCTCATGGCGCTCGGCCAGCGCATTGGCAGAGGCGAGTGCGTCCCCCACTGATTGCATATGGCCGCATTCGACAAGAAGGCTGGCTACCTCTGTCCGGAACTGCTCCCGGTCCCGCTCCATCGCGGCGATGCGTTGCGCCAGATCCTGCCGCTCTTTCAGAATCGCGGGTAGCGTGCCGAGCGCGGTCAGTATCGCGCGGACGCCGGCAATCGAGCCGATCTTGTCGGCAAGCCAGGTTTGCGATAGGGCGCCGGTCCATTCCCGATCCCAAGCCGCGACGGCATCCTCCGCCTCACGCTGGTCGCGCTCGCGTTCCGCCAAGTCGCGCGTGAGGTCCGCCACCATCTTTTCATGCGCCTGCCATGCGGCCCGGTCGACCTTGCTCGCCGCAAGCACATCGCTCGCGACCCGCACGAGGCCATCGACTGGCAGCTGGTCTTCGACATCGATTTCGGCCTCGGCCAGGCTGGTCGCGAGGGCCACGCCGTGGTTTGCCAATTCGGAGCGGAGCGAGCCCACCGCAGCTTCGGCCTGTTGCAGGTCGCGCCAGGCTGCTAGTGCCGCAGAACGTCTAACACTCCATGCCTCTAACGCGGCGACGCACTCGAGCGCGCCGCCCTCGGGTTCTAACGGTGCGGGCAACAAGCCGCTGACCCGATCCGCGAGCGCGTCATGTTCGGCCCGCGCCTCGGCGAGCAATTCTCGCTGCCGTTCGATCTCGGCCTCCGTCGCGGCTTCCGTTTGCCTGAAGTGGCGCAGCTCCGCAAGTTCCTGTGCGCGCGACAGTCGGCTTGATGACAGATCATCGTCCTGTCGCATCCATGCCTCGAATGTCCGGGCGGTGGCGGCATCGAGGGTTGCGGCATGTGCCTGCCACGCCGCGTCACGCTCGGCGCGAAGCCTCCCGGCTTCGGCATCGTCGATCGGGCCGCCGGCGACGACGACCGCGATCCGTGCCTTGACAAGTGCCTGCTCCGTGCCGAGATCCCTCAGCCGGGCCTCGTGATCCGATACCCGCTTGCCGACAGCATTTGCCTGGTTCCGCCATGTCTCGATCTGGCGTGGTTCGGCCGAAGCTATCAGACGTAAGGCTCCGGCGTCGCCGGTCCAAGGTGCGAGCTCCGCGAACCGGCTCTCTTGGTCTCGGTTCTTCTGTGTCAGAGTGCGCTCTTCCACGGCAAGACGCATCGCGAGGTCCGAACCGGTCAGGCGGTTAAGTGCCGTCCCAATGCGGGCGAGATGTGCCGGATCGGAAATCCCTGCCGTATCCCGATCTGCTGCCTCTTTGTCCAGCCTCTCGAGACTTTCACGGATCCGCACGAGCTCGCGCCGGGCCGCGACTCGTTCCGCTTCAATGCCCGAGCGCCGTTCGATCAGGTCGCGAATGATGCCGATCAAAGAGGCCGGCAGCAACAGCATCTCCGGCGCCGCATGGTCCGCCTGTTCCAGGTCCGTGAGCAGGCGGGAGAGAATGCCTTCCTGCTCAGCCAGAGCCAGCTTGCGCTTCGGCAAGTCGCCTTCGGCCGCAAGAAACCGCACACGCCCCTGGTCGAGCCCATCCATGTGCGTGGCAATCGACAGCATCTTCTCATCTATCGCGATCGCCTCGATCTCGTCGGCAAGTTGCTGCGTCGAGCGGTTGGCGGACTCGAGAAGCGCCTGCAATCGTGTCTCGTCGCGCAAGAGCTGCGGCAGCAGCGCGAACCATTCAGCCGGCGGCCGCGGCGGGTCGCCCATCTCGGCCGCTTCGGCTCGTAGGCGAGCGAGCTCGAGAGCCAGGGGAAGGGCGCTCAGGAGGCGGCTCAGTTCTTGATGGCGGGTCTTGGCTTCGGCCAGTTCCCGCGCCGTTGCACCATAGGCGGCATCGGCCTGTTCATGGGTGAGCTTCAGCGTCGAATAAGCGGACGCCAGCGTATCGATGGCATTGCGTTCCGCTCTCAGGCTTTCCAGCGTGCGTTTGAGTTCGGCGAGCTTCGTGTTCGATGAACGCTTCTTATAGATCGTACCAGCTTCGTCGGCGGCTGCCGCCAATGACCGGCTCAGTCCCGCAAGACCCGAACTTGCGGAAAACAAAAGTTCGCCGAGCTCGCCCTTGCTCTGGATGATGGCATTGCCGCCTTCCTTCAGCGACTGGTCGTCGAGCGAGAACATGGTGCGATAGGCCTCGCGGCCGATGCCGCCGAGCGCGCCTGCCAGCAGCGCCTCGTTCACGGATTGCCCCCGGTCGTCGACGAGGCTGCCGGCCCTGAGCTTGAGCCTGGCCAACTCGTGTTCCTCGCCATCGAATTCGAGCCGCGCGCCGACTTTCATGGTGTTGTAAGGATGGAGAAAATTGTAATTGCTGACCTGACCGATATCGTAGAGCAGATCGAGATAGGCGGCGAAGGCTGTCGACTTTCCGGCCTCATTCAGACCGTAGACGATATGCAGGTCCGGCGTGCCGGGCCGTGGCACGCCGAAATCGATCGAATGATCGGTGAATTTGCCATAGCGCACGAGGTCGAGTCTACTGAGACGCATCAGCTCTCGCCTCGATCGGTGGTCGCTTTCATCCGGGCGGTGATGTCTTCAGTGCCATCGGCGAGAAGTCCGTCAATGAAGCGCTCGAAACCGGCCTCGTCCTGCCCTGCGAATTGCCGACTTTCGGGCGGCAGGTCGGCCAGCAGATCTCGCACGATTTCCCTGATGTCATCGCGGAAACCGCTGCGTGTGATCACCTCGTCCCGCATCAGGGCGCCGAGTTCGATGACCGGGTCGGCTGCCGATGTCTCGACGCTGGTCACCGGCGGCCGGATGTCGAGCTCCAGCTTCTCGATCCAGGTTCGGCCGATCCGGTCGCCGCGCTGCTCGGCCTCGGTCTGCATGAGGTCGATGTCGCGCCGCAGCTGCCAGGCGAGCGTCGTCCGGCCTTGCAGCCGGAGACGGGCGACGAGATGCGGGGAGGCGGTCCTTTCACGTTGCCCACTGAGTCCGGACTCGATCGCTAAGGCAGCATCGCGCCATTCACTGACGCCAGTGAGGTCGATATCGACGCGTTCGAACTGTGCCACGCTGGTCAGCCGCTCCTCGACGGTAATCGTCCTGTCGTCGGCTATGGTGACGAGTGACACTGTCTTGGCACCGGCCTCGTTGATGTCGCGGCCCTGCGGCATGCCGGGCATGATGACTGTGGCGGTTCCGGCATGCTGGCTTCGCTGATGGATATGGCCCAGCGCCCAGTAATGGAAACCAGACGCATGAAGGTCGAGTACATTGCAGGGCGCATAGACGTCGTGTCCCGCCGATCCGGCCAGACTCGTATGCATCACGCCGATATTGATTGCGCCGGACACCGCCGGTTTGAATTTTGAGAGAAGTGATTCTGGCGCATGTGGCTTGGCGAAACTCAGACCATGGATTGCGACAGGCAGGCTGCCCTTCATGATCTCGACCACCTCGGCATGGCCGCCGAAGATCTTCACCGTTTCCGGCATCACGAGTTCCCTGGCGATTTTCGACATCGCATCGTGGTTGCCGCGGATCTTGTAGACGTGAATCCCGGCCCGGTGCAGCCGTTCTAGCTGGCTCGCGAGGAACCGCGCTGTCTTCATCGAGGTCTGGTCCCCGTCGTAGAGGTCGCCGGCGACGAACAGTGCATCGACCTGCTCGTCGAGGCAGAGGTCGACGATCGAAATTAGTGCCTGGCGCGTGGCATCGCCGACGAGGTCGGCAAGCTCAGGGTTTCGCAACGCCAACGAACGAAGAGGGGAGTCGAGATGAAGATCAGCGGTGTGGACGAAACGGAATGGCATTCTAATCCACTGGCACCCGGGTAAGAGGCCCGGCGAAATCGCCGGTGACGGAACTCAGTCAATCATACTTGAGGGCGGCAAGTCGGCGCCAGTGAATTCGATTGCTCGAGGTGTTGGTCAACATAAGTTTGCTCGTCTCGTTGGCCTTACCACCCGGCGAGCAGCATCGGGTGTTGGTGGATGGAGTGTCTGTTAAGCACCGACACGGCTCGATGAACTTCCCACCATTCCAATGGTCATTTGCGCACTTGCTGAGACTGGTGGTGATGTTCTGGCAAATGACGGGGTCTGGGGTTCTGCTCTCATCAAGACCGATGGAGTTGGAACGCCAAGTTCTGACGGTTATACGCCGCTTGACGCCACCACTGCGGCGGCCACCGATGCGATCGTCGCATTCGAGCTCTGCGCCTTGTCCCGGAGGCGGCGATAGGCCTCGTCCTCGGTGATGTCGCGCGTGTCGCACAGGATGGCGACGGCCTTTTCGATGACGCGGCGGGACTTCAGTGTTTCATCCAGCGTCCGGATGCGTTGCTTGAGGCGGTTTTCATGGTTGGCAAGCCCGATCGCGGTCGTCAGTGCCGCCAATATGCCGAAGATGCGAATGGGCTTTGAGATCACGCCATGCGCGTTCATGCGCTGCAATTCACCGAGGATTTCAGGTGTTTCGAAAGCAATGATGGCGATGCGAGCGATCGCATGGGCGCTCGACATCCATGACAGCGACCGGTCGCCCTGATTCCGGTTGAGAAGGAAGAGAACGATGTCGATATTGTCGGGAAGGACGTCCGGTGGAGGCCAGCGGCATTCGACCGTGCATCCAACACGCTTCAGATGCGCCAGCAGGATCTCACGCTCGGAGTCTTCGGGGTGGATGACGAGCATATGCACGCGGCGCAATTGCCGCAGCAGGCTTCCATCATCCACTTGAAGGTTCTCTGTCATACCGAAACACGCTGGCCAATCGATCGGTCATAGGCAATAAGATAGGGATCGGCCCTCACCATATTGGGGCTACGCCAGACGACTTCGAACTCGCCGTTCTCGTTCGACAGGCCCACCGATGGCCGCAACATGAAATGGTTCGTATCCGCGTCCAACACCGTGTCGCCACCCGGACCTTTGAACACGATTTCAGGGAGCGCTGCAAGAACGGCTTGGCTGTCCGTGGTTCCCAGTCGCGCCACGGCTTGTGCGTAGATATGCAGTTGCGTGTAGCAGACTTCCGAATAGACACCAGGGCAGGATTGGTCCCCGAAACGCCTGGCGAATGCCGCGCGGAATCGCCTGTTATCACTAAGGTCGAGCGCGCCGAAATAAGGCAGGACAGAGAGATGGCCCTTACGCGCGGCGGCAGGCATCCTGGCAAGCTCGGATTCCGTGGTTGTGAGCGACGCAATGGGTGGCATTCCCGTGCCGTCAAATTGCGAATGGCATTCGTAGAGCCGCACGCTTTCGTCTCCGACCGTCGTAGAGATGATGGCATCGACACCCTGATCCCTGACCAATTGCAGGAAAGGGGTGAATTCTCCCGGCTGGGTGCCGAATTCGAAATATTTCGGCCCGACGATCCTGCCGCCGCTATCGGCGACGAATTCCATCACGATGCGGTTGATCTCGCGGGCGTAGAGCGTGTCCGAGCCGATCAGCGCGATGTTCTTGCCATGGTTCCCGAACACATATTCGAGAAGCGGAACGATGACCTGGTTGGGCACCGCGCCGCCATAGATCACATTGGGGGAATATTCGAAGCCTTCGTAAACCGACGGATAGAAGAGGATACCGTTGAACCGTTCGACGACCGGCAGAACCGCCTTGCGGCTGGTCGACAGGCAGCAGCCGAAGATGGCATCGACACCGTGTTTCAGCAGCAGTTCTGTCGCCAGTTGCGCGTAGCGCTGGTCGCTTCCGGCCGGATCGAGAATGACCGGCTCGATCATTCGCCCGCCGGCGCCACCCGCCGAATTGATCTCGTCGCAGGCAAGAAGAATACCCTGGAGATGGGCGGTCTCGCTGACCGCCATCGGACCGCTTTGCGAGAACAGAACGCCTACCTTTATTGTTTCCATCGCCATGACCCTAGACATTTCGCTTGAGTTTCTTGTCGATCCATTCCGCCACCGCAAGCAGGGCCTCATCTTCACCCGGCCTGCCCATCAACATCATGCCAACCGGCATCAGGCCGGGCTCACGCGGCATTGGAATGGAGATGCAGGGAAAGCCTGCAAGGTTTCCGATCCAGCAGAACCAGGTCATGCTGTCTTGTGTCGTGACCCTGCGGCCGGAGAATTCCTGCCATTCCTCGTCCTCGCGCGGTGCCACGATGGGCAGGGTCGGGAGCACGAGCGCATCCCAATCTCCAAGGCCCCTTGTCAGTGTTTCGACAAGATGGCTCCGAATGCGCTGGGCCTTGATCAAGTCTAGGCCGCTCAGCATCCCTCCCGCAACAAGATGCGCCTGGGTGACAGTGGAATATGCGCTCATGTCGGCGTTGCTGCGCTGGACATGATATGCCGACGCCTCGCAGTGAAGGATGGCCTCCCATGCGGCGAAATAGCTGTCCATATGATCGAGCGTGCTTTCGCGGACCGACGCATCGGATGCATCGAGGGCTGCTCGCAATGTGCCATCTACCTCGTTGGAGCGTTCCAGTCCCGGGCCAACGAGATGGATCAACCTGGGCCTGCCGGAGGAGCGCGCCTCCTGGAAGGGCTTCGCGCCATCCGTGGCCGGATCGCGCGCATCCTGGCCGAAGAAATAGGGCAGGATCAGCGAGATGTCCTCGAGCGATGCCGTCATGGGTCCCGGTGCGTCCAGCGACCAGCTCAACGGCAGCACGCCGTGGCGCGATGCACGGCCATAGCTCGGTTTGAAACCGTAGATCCCGCAGGCTGCCGAGGGAATTCGAACGGAGCCGCCGGTATCGCTGCCGAGCGCCGCCGACACGATTCCAGCCGCCACTGCCGCGCCTGAACCACCGCTGCTGCCGCCGGTGATGCGGTTTCTGTCGTGCGGATTGCGCGTCGCGCCGAAGCTCGATGTGCTGTTTGTCGCGCCATAGGCCCATTCGTGCATGTTGGTTTTGCCCAGCACCACTGCGCCGGCCCGCCGGAGATTGGCGACTACCGTCGCGTCCTCTCCCGACGGTTCGAATGGCAGCGCGTTCGAGCAGGCGGTGGTCGGATAATCGATCGTCAGATAATTGTCCTTGACCGCGATCGGGATACCGTCAATCGGGCTGAGCCGTCGCCCCAGTCGCCGCCGTTGGTCCGCCGCCCTGGCCTGTCGCATGACAATTGGCTCATCGACTGCGACGAAGGCGTTCAGGTCCGAAAACGCTTTCGCGCGGCCAAGCGCAGCTTCGGCCAGGGAGGAGGCTGTCCGGCTGCCATCGGCCAAGGCGGCGATCTGGGAAGACATGGAATCATGCGCAATGGTCATGAGCGATCCTCGGCAACGAAGCCATGGGCCGGTTCCGGCAATTGCAGCGTGAATTTCCTCAGGCCGCCGCGAATGCGCTTCAGGGTGGCTTCAATCATCTTCAATTGGTCGTCAGTGAGTTCGTTCTGATGTGTCATCTCAGACTCCCAGCAATTCCTGTTGCAGTTGGCGGTTGGCGCGGAAACTCTCTCGATCGGTCTCCAGGCGGATCGCGCCCTTCTCCATCACGTAGAGGCGCTCGGCGATCGACAGACAGAAGTCGAGGTCCTGTTCGGCGACCAGGATGGCGATGTTGCGCTCCTTGTTGATGCGTTTGAGAATCCCCGAAATATCGTCGATGATCGAGGGCTGGACGCCCTCGGTGGGTTCGTCCAGCAGCAGGATTCGCGGCTGGATCGCCAATGCGCGGGCAAGAGCGAGGATTTGCTGCTGTCCGCCCGAGAGGCCACCGGCGAGATCGTCAGCCTTCTGCCTGAGGATCGGGAAATCCTCCATGGCCTCGGCAACCGCCCGCTTTCCATTGTGGCCGTTGGCCTCGGCGGCGACCGCGATGTTCTCGATGACGGTCATGCGCGGGAAAACATAGCGTCCTTGCGGGACATAACCGATGCCGAGGCGAGCGCGCCTGGCCGGCGAGGCTGGCGCGATGGCGCCATCGATCTCGACCTGTCCCTGCATGGCAGGCAGCAGCCCAGTGGCGAGGCGCATCAGCGTCGATTTGCCTACCCCGTTGCGGCCGAGCAGGCCGACAACTTCGCCGGCACCCACCGTGAGCGACACATCGCGGACGATTGTGGTCTTGCCGTAGCCGCTCGTTGCGTTGACGATGCTAAACATGCTGGCGTCTCCCGAGATAGATATCGAGGACGCGCTCGTTGGCTCTCAGCGTATCGATGTCGCCCTCGGCGAAGACTTCGCCCTGATGGAGCACGGTGACATGGCCATCAAGTGTGCGGACAAAATCCATGTCGTGCTCCACCACGACTACGGTCGTGTGCCGCGCAAGCGTGCGGACCAGGACGGAGAGTTCGCGGGTTTCCTCGTTGGTCATGCCTGCCGCAGGCTCGTCGAGAAAGACGATGCGGGGTGCGAGGCAGAGCACCATGCCGATATCGAGCCATTGCTGCTGGCCGTGCGACAGGGCCGATGCCTCGACATCCGCCTGTTCCGGAAGCCCGAGCATCGCCATGATCTTGCCGCTCACTTCGTCTGCAACTTTGGGATCGCGGGTCCGCGCATAGGCGGCGATCCAGAGGTTGTCCCGGACCGTAAGGGCGCCGAAGACCTGCGGTTTCTGGTTCTTGACACCCATGCCGTCGCGGACGCGGGCAAAGATCGCCTTCTTCGTCACGTCGCCGCCGCCGAGTTCGATCCGGCCGGCGTCGGGTCCGTAGATGCCGACGCAGGTCTTGAGGAAGGAACTCTTGCCGGCGCCGTTCGGTCCGATCAGCGAGTAGGGGCGACCGGGTTTGAAGCTTCGGCTGACGCGGTTGACAGGGATCACGCCGCCGAAGCGCTTCAGTAGCTCGGTGGTGACGAGGTGCTTGGCGGGACCGGCACTGCGCGCGGCATCTTCAAGAATCCCATCCAGCACTTTCTCGTCGATCACCACAGGCTTGCAGTTCTTGGCTGCGTCATTGGGATCGGGAAGCGAGCGCTTCCAGAGACCGCCGACCGAGCCGACCAGTCCGTTCTGCAGGAACAGCACCAGGACGATCAGCACACCGCCGAGGATGAGAGTCGTCTGGCCGCTGACAGCGCCGCCGCCCAGCCAGTAGGACAGGCCACCGATCGCGAGAGCCCCGACAAAGGCACCGGCCAATGTGCCGAGCCCGCCGACAAGCACGTAGATCGGCACCAGAAGCGCCTCCTGCACGGAGAAGATCGACGGGCTCAGGTAGTTGGACCAGGCGGCGAACAGTGCGCCGGCCACACCGGCGATCGCGCCGGCATAGGCGAAGTTCGCGAGCTGATATTTGCGGACATCATAGCCGAGAAGTTCGGTCTTCTGGGCGTCGATGCGGATGCAGTCGATCACCTTGCCGAACGTGCCCTGCATCAACCAGCGGGTCAGGAAATAGAGCAAGGCTGAAACGACGATCACCAGAACGAGCGCCTGCGCGGGTCCGAGTGGCTCGGCGGCGGGATCGAGAGCAAGGACGTAGCCGGGAATGTTCGACAGCCCGTTGTCGCCGCCGATTTCCGCCTCGCCGACCTTGATCTTCAGGGATTGCGAGAGCGACCAGAGCAGCAGGGTCAGCGTATAGGTGAGGATCGTACTTTGAAGCGGCCCCATCCTGGCGAAGAACATGATACCGCCAAGCACTGCCGCGACCGCCGCGCCGAAGATGGCGCCACCGAGCAAGGCCCAAAGGACCGAGCCACCAATGACCGGCAGGAGATTGATGGCAACGACGCTGCCGAAATATCCGCCAAGGCCGAAGAAGGCTGTCTGGCCGAGGCTGAGCAATCCACCTCGGCCCCAGACGATGTCGAGGCTCAGGCCCAGCAATCCGAAGATCACCCAGGATGTCGCGACATAGGCCAGGTAAGGATCGATGAATCCGGCGGAGCCGAGACCCAGAATGGCCGCTGTGCCCGGGAAGACGAGGCCGGCATGCTTGTAGAGAAAATGTGAGATGTTCATCTGTCCGGTCCTCACATCTTCTGTCGCCAATTGGCGGAAATGCCTGACGGAAACAGCCAGAGGATCAAGGCCGTGACGAGGAAGAAGAAGACGTCGCCGGCGACAGATGTCAGGAAGCTTGCGGTCACCGATGTACCGCCGCCGAGGCCGAGTGCGGCGATGACGCTGCCCGTGAGTGTGACCGGCCCGGCGACGACTACCGTTAGAAAAGCCTTGATGACGAAGGCAAAACCCATGGATGGCGTGGCGGGCACGATGGGCAGCAGCACTGCGCCGGCAAAGCCCGCGAGGCCGCAGCCGATCGCAAAGGTGACCGTGTTGACCCGCTTCGCCTCGATGCCGATTGCGAGCGCCATTTCGGGTTGCTGGATGGATGCGCGTGCCTTCCGGCCATAGGCTGTTCTCGTCATCAGGAGGTAGACAAAAATGGTCATCGCGGCGGCCACCACGATCATCAGCAGCGGATAGACCGCCAGGCTGTAGCGACCGATGTGCACGTTGTAATGCGGCATGCCGATGCCTGGCGTTACCGTGCCGAAGATGAGAACCGCGAGCTGATAGAACACCATGCTCAGGCCCCAGGTCGCGAGCATCGTATCGAAGAGCCGGCCATAGAGCCGGCTGATGATCAGCACTTCTACAAGCGCGCCGATCGCCATCGTCACCGCAACCGCAATGGGGATGGACAGGATGTAGGGCACGCCAGCTTGCGTTGCGGACAGGGCTGCATAGGCGCCGATCATCAGGAACTCGCCATGTGCAAGGTTGATGACGCCCATAAGCCCGAAAACGACGGCAAGTCCGATCGTCGCGATCAGCAGGATCGATGCGCTCGAGAGCGACGACAGCAGGACGGTCGCCAGGTAGTCGACTTCCATTGGAACCTCCGGAATGGCGCGCCCGGATCGGGCGCGCATCGGCATTATTCGGCTTCAGGCGTGAAATGCTTGGCGAGCGTGGGGTTCGCCACGAGGTCGCACTTGTCGTTCTCATAGAGCGGAGGCGTTTCCTCGAACGTATCGACGATCTTGAAGCTGTGCTTGTCGTCGCCCTCGGCAATATAGATGTTCTGCCTGAGGTGATGCGATCCGGGTTCGAGCACGACCTTGCCATTGGGCGCGTCGAACGTCAGGCCGCTTTCGAGCGCGGCGATGACTGCTGCCGATTCCGCCGAACCTGCCTTCTTGACCGCTTCGGCCCAGAGATGGACGGCGTTCCAGACATCGACTGCCTCGGAAACGATCGGCGTGTCGGAGCCGTATTTTGCCTGCCAGGCCTTGACGAACGCGGCATTGGCTGGGTTCTCGACAACCTGGAAATAGCCCTGGCTGGCGATCAGGCCCTTGCCGGCATCCGGCGAGACGACGACCTGCTGATTGCCCGAGCCGTAGTTGGTCGAGACGACGCCGATGCTGTCCTTGAGACCTGCGGCGGCGAATTGTTCGAGGAAGCCAGTCTGATTAGCACCGACAGGAAGGGCGACGACGAAGTTCGGCTTGGCGGCCTGGATCTTCTGGATGGTTGGCGAATAGTCGGTCACCGTCAGCGCCAGGAAATCCTCGCCGACGACTTCGGCGCCCATGGATTCCGCATATTCATGGACCCAGTGCGCGGAGATGGTGCCGAAATTGTAGTCAGGCGCCATGATGTAGATCTTGTTGCCGTATTTCTTGACGGCCCAGTCGATCAGGACGGAGAGCTGCTGCGAGGCCGACGGGCCGGTGACGAAGGTCTGCTTGTCGCAGGCGCCGCCTTCATAGAGCGAGGCGTAGAAATAAGGCACATTCGCCTTGCGCACGATCGGCCGGATTGCTTCGCGCGACGAACTGGTCAGGCCCGCAAACAGCGCATCGATCTTGTCGCTCATCAGGGCCGTGTTGGCGTACTGGATGTATTTGCTTTGCTCGGATTGGGCATCGTAGGACACGACCGAGATCGGGGCACCCAGCAGGCCGCCCTTGGCGTTGATGTCCTCGACCGCGAGATTCAGCGCATTGTTCTGCTGAATTCCGTAAATGTTGAGGCCGCCGGTGAGATCGAAGATCGCGCCGATCTTGGTTTCGGCCAATGCCGTGCCCGCGAGAAGCGCGGACAAGCTTGCCACGGATAAAGAGAGAAGTTGTTTTTTCATGTCGTGTTCCCCTTCGCTTGTGCGAGTAGGGCAGAACACCAATAGACATAAAAAAAGCGCCGTTATCCGAACCGGTGTTCTGACTACGTCGCCTAGGTTTTCGTGCGCCTCATCGCGCAGCCTTGATCATGTACAAAAAGGAGGCCGTGTCAAGGGGCAACTTTCAAGCTTGCTGAGGGCGCGTCGAAAGCGCTCGCGCGGCTCGCATCCATGCCGTTAATCAGTGGGTCTACGGTTCGATTCCGATCAAGAAAAAAAGAAAATCATAATCATATGCCGAGAGGCGGCTTTCCGGCCTTTGCTAACCTGTTGGTTGCCCATTATGGCCTCGGTTCTTGCTCTACCCTTCGCCGATTTTGTGCGGTGCATCACATTTTGCGCTTTACAAGCCGATTCCAATCTGTGAAGTAGTGCACAACTTCACAGACTGGAACGATACCTTGAACCCGACACGTTTTGCCACCCGGCTGAATTCATTCGCCTCCGCTTCCCACATCGAATGGCCAGGTCAGTCTTCGAAGCCCTCCATCATGCAAATGGCAGAGCGCGCCGCCCGGGTGAAGGGGCTCACCGATCTCGACTTGAATTATCCCGATCATGTGCGCGAAAATCCGGCGGAACTGGCTCGAAAGCTCGGCGATATCGGCCTTTCTGTCAACGGCTTCGCCATGCGCTACTATACCAACCCCGCCTTCAAGCTCGGCGCTTTCACCCATCCGGATGAAACCGTCCGCCGGGAAGCGATCGACCTGACGAAGAAGGGTATCGACGCGGCCCGTGAGGCAGGTTGCAGTCTGATGACCATCTGGCTCGGCCAGGATGGTTTCGACTACGCTTTCCAAGCGGACTACGCGAAAATGTGGCAACACGAAATCGATGGAATCCGTGAAGTTTGCTCTCATGACCCGGATTGCCTGATCTCGATCGAATACAAGCCGAACGAGCCCCGCTCCTATAGCCTGATGCCGGATGCGGCCACGACGCTGCTCGCCATCAAGGAGGTCGGTGCCGACAATCTCGGCGTCACGCTCGACTTCGCCCATGTCCTTTATGCCGACGAACAACCGGCTTTCGCTGCCGCCTTGATCGCCCGCCACAGCCGCGTGCTGGGTGTCCACCTCAACGATGGCTACGCCAAGCGCGACGACGGGCTGATGGTCGGCGCGGTGCACACGCTCCAGACGATCGAGCTACTCCGGCAGATACGCCGCGACGGCTATGACGGCGCGATCTATTTCGACACATTCCCAGATATGACCGGGCTCGATCCGGTTCACGAATGCGAGGTGAACATCAAGACCGTCCAGCGGATGTTGAAGGTCGTCGACCGCCTCGAGCAGGACAATCGCCTTGCAAGCGCGATTGACCGACAGGACGCCGTATCCACGCAGGCCATCGTTCAGGAGTTGATGTTCGGCGCGGAGCAATAGACCCCAAAACCCTCCGGGAGGAAAATATGAAGAGATTTTTTGCTGCGGCTCTCGCCGCAACCCTTTGTGCTGGCATCGCCACAGCCCAGGACCTCAAGCCGCTCAATTCCGATTCCGAGCCGGACCGCATGGATTGGTCCGATCTCGAAGCCAAGCTCGGCGCGCTGCCGAAGCTGCCGGATGGCCTCAAGGTCGGCGGCGTGTCCAAAACGCTCACCAATGAATACTGGCGCTCGCTAGGCGAGGGCTATCAGAAGTTCGCCGACAAGGTCGGCGTGACTGTGGCCTATCAGGCGGCCCAGAGCGAGGGCGACCAGCTCGGCCAGTTGACGATCGCCGAGGGCATGGTGACCCAGGGCTACAACGTCCTTCTTGTCTCCCCGCAGACCGACGCAAATCTCCAGCCGGTCATCGAACAGGCGAAGGCTGCCAATGTCCCTGTCGTCAACGTCAACGATGCGGTGATCCCCCAATCCGAACACTATGTCGGTAACGTCCAGCGCGACAACGGCGTGCGGGTCGCCAAGTGGTTCATCGAAAACCGTCCTGATGGCGGCAAGGTCGCGATCATCGAAGGTCAAGCCGGTGTCTATGCAGCCGTCCAGCGCACCGATGGCTTCAAGACCACGATCGAGGAAGGCGGCAAGTTCACCGTCGTCGCCAGCGTGCCGGGTAACTGGGATCGCCAGATGTCCTATGACGCCGCGACCAACATCCTTCAGCAGCATCCGGGCCTCGTCGGCTTCTATTGCAACAATGACGGCATGGCACTCGGCGTCGTCGAGGCGGTAAAGGCCGCGGGACTGAAAGACAAGGTCGTCGTCTTCGGCACCGACGGCATCTCCGACGCTTACAAGTCCATCGAGGCCGGCGAACTCACGGGCACGGTCGACAGCTTCCCGGTCCTGACGGGCGAGGTTGCGATGGAAGTCGCGCTGCGGCTCGTCTCCGGCCAGAAGCTGCCGCGCGTGGTCGCAACCCCGCAGGCCCTCATCACCAAGGACAACATCAAGGACTACCAGGGCGATGACGTCCGCTCGGTTCTGATGAAGGCTGCGGGAAAGTAAACCGCCTCCCAAGCAGGACGGCCGGCCCCGCCGGCCGTCCACACTCTCAAAGGTTGGACTTTCATGGCTACTTCCAGACTGGCGTTCGAAGGCATCTCCAAGGTTTTCCCGGGCGTCAGGGCATTGTCCGACGTTTCGTTCAACGTCGCGCCGGGCGAAATCCACGCTCTCCTTGGTGAAAATGGCGCGGGAAAGTCGACCCTGCTGCGCATACTCTCAGGCGTCTTTCGCCCTACCGAAGGGCAAGTGAAGGTCGACGGGATTGCCCACGACTTCAGCAAACCGGAAAGCGCCCGGCAGTCTGGGATCGCCATGATCCACCAGGAACTTCAGCAGGTGCCGCATCTCAGCGTGGCTCAGAACATGTTCCTCGGTCATTCCCTGACCCGGTTCGGAGGCATGATCGTCAATCGCCGGGAACAGGAACGGCGCGCCGCCGAGGCGCTTGCGATGATCGATCCGACCATCGATCCGTCGGTACCCATCTCGACCTTGAAGGTCGCCCAACGGCAGGTCGTCGAGATTGCCCGAGCCCTTCTCGACAAGGCGAAGATCATCGCCATGGACGAGCCGACGTCGAGCCTGACCCCGAGCGAATTCGAACGGCTCGCCGAAATCATCGAGCGGCTGGCCGCGAGCGGTGTCTCGATCATCTACGTGTCACACAAGATGGACGAGGTCTTCCGGGTCTGTCAGCGGGCCACGGTCATGCGCGACGGAAAGGTCGTTGGTGTCGGGGTCGATCTGAAGAAGACCTCATCCGAAGACGTCATCGCCATGATGGTCGGCCGCGAGTTGCTGACCGAGGTACACCACTCCCACATGACCGAGACCGTGAGTGTCGAGGTCCGCAACATTTCGACCCACCGCGTCCGCGATATATCGTTCGATCTCCACAAAGGCGAGGTCCTCGGTGTCGCAGGACTTGTCGGCTCGGGCCGCACCGAACTCCTGCGCGCGCTTTCCGGCGCTGACAAAATGATGAGCGGTACAGTCAAGGTCGACGGGAAGGTTTTGACGCTCTCCAACCCCCGCGCGGCCATCGCCGCCGGCATTGGTCTGCTTCCCGAGGAGCGCAAGCGCGAAGGCATCATTCCCGGCCGGTCCGTCAGTATCAACATGGCGCTGCCCTCGATGAACCGCTTCTCGAAGGGTGGCATCATCAATCACCGCAAGCTCAAGCGGACAGCGGAAGACCTTCTCAAGCGCGTCAACCTCAGGCCCTTCCAACTGGACCGGCAGATCAGGCTGTTCAGCGGTGGTAACCAGCAGAAGGCGATCATTGCGCGCTGGCTGGCGGCCGGTTCGCGCATCCTGCTGTTCGACGAACCGACGCGCGGCATCGATGTCGGCGCGAAATCCGAAATCTATCACTTGATCGAGGATCTCGCCCGCGAGGGACATTCGGTAGTCGTCGTCTCCTCCGAACTCCCCGAAGTGATGCGGGTCTCGGATCGTGTGCTTGTCATGCGTGACGGCGCCGTTGTCGCCGAACTTGGCCGCGAACAACTCTCCGAAGAAATCATCGTCTCCCACGCCGTTGGGAAGGCCGACAGCCGCCGTGGCGCGGCATGACCGACAGGAACACATCCATGACTGACACGACCCAGAATGCCGCGGTGCTTTCGTCCAAGCTGTTCGGATCGTTCTCGGTACGAGATGCGGGCACCTTGATCGGATTGATCGCCATCGTCGTCATCTTCGGATTGCTGGCACCCGACTTCCTCTCCCAGAGGAATCTGCTCAACATCCTGCAGCAATCGAGCATCAACGCCTGCCTGGCGCTCGGCATGACGCTGGTCATCATATCAGGTGGCATCGACCTCTCTGTCGGCCCGACCGCCGCGATATCAGCGGTAATCACGGCGACGATGCTTGTCGTCGGCGTCCCCGTTCCACTCGCCATCCTCGCAGGTCTCGCGATCGGAGCCATCTGCGGGCTCGTCAACGGCGTGCTCGTGGCCTATGCAGGTCTTCAACCCTTCATCGTCACACTGGGTACGCTCAGCACCTATCGCGCCATCGCGTTGATCTATACGGGCGGTAACCCAGTGCTAGGGATCCCGCCAGGTTTCCGGTCGCTGTTCAATGGGTCTCTTCTCGGCCTTCCCATTTCGGTCGTCATGGTCGCCGTGGTCGCTCTTCTGGCTTGGGTCCTTCTCAAGAAGACTCCGCTCGGCGAATATCTCCTGGCGGTCGGCGGCAATGAAGAAGCCGCCTATGTCGCCGGCGTTCCGATCGCCATCACCAAGATCACCGCCTATGTCATCTCCGGTGTCCTGGCGGCTCTCGCTTCGATGATCCTGATCGGCCGGCTCGGTGCTGCCGAACCCATCCTCGGCAATCTCTGGGAACTCGACGCGATCGCGGCTGCCGCGATCGGCGGTGCCTCCCTCATGGGTGGCAAGGGTAGCATCATCGGCACGATCCTCGGCGCGATCATCCTCGGCGCGATGCGCAACGGACTGACGCTGATGAACGTGCAGGCCTTCTATCAACTTCTGGCCACTGGTCTTATTATCCTTGTCGCGATGATGATCGATCGCGTCACAAGGGGACAAGGATGAATTCTGCAAATGATCCCAAGGCGGTGGGCCCGCGCATCCGGATGATGATGCCGCAGCTCACGCCTTTGGAAGCGCGTGTCGTGGAGACTGTGTTCGGGCTGAGAGATTTCTCGGAGGGCACCGCCCTCAAGGACCTGGCGGCGGAAGCCGGCGTGTCCGAGGCCATGGTGGTCAAGATCACCAAGAAGCTCGGCTTCAGCGGCTTCAGGGACTTCCGGTCGGCGGTCTCCAGCTACAACAGGCTGCCTTCGGCCGAGATGCATCAGGAACTGTCGGCTGAAGACAGTTCGAGGGAGATCATCCAGAAGGTCTTCCGGACGTCGATTAATGCGCTTGAGGAAACGCTGGCGATCCTGGATGTCGATGGCTTCGACCGCGCCGCCGACATGCTCGCCAAGGCTGGACAACGTGACTTTTACGGGGTTGGCGGCTCGGCGCAGATCGCGCGCGACGTCGCCCACAAGTTCCTGAGGATCGGTGTACGGGCCAATGTTCAGGACGACTCGCACATGATGCTGATGTCTGCATCGTTGCTGGGACCGGATGATATCGCGATCGGCTTCTCCCATTCGGGGAACACGACCGCTGTGATCGACGCCATCCAGCTTGCGCGGAAGTCGGGCGCGCGGACGATCGCCATCACCAACTATGGCGGATCACCGCTCGCGCAGATTGCCGACGTCGTCCTGTGTTCGACGGCACAAGGCTCGCCGTTGATGGGCGAGAACGCCGCGGCCCGGATCGCACAACTCAACATTCTCGACGCGCTCTTCATGGCCGTCGCGCAACGAAACTACCAGGCGGCGGAGAGAAATCTCGAAAAGACGATGTCCGCCGTGACATCCAAACGCAAGGACAGGTTTCCATGAATTCCGTATCGCCCTCAGTCATCGTCTTCGGCAGCCTGCACTACGACATCATGGTGCATGGCCCGGCACGTCCCCGGAAGGGTGAGACTGTGACAGGGGACAGCTGGCACCCCAAATGCGGCGGCAAGGGCGGCAACCAGGCGGTGTCGGCGGCGAAAACGGGGATGGCCACGTCGATGGTCGGCGCGGTCGCCGATGACGATTTCGGCCGTGCCCTCACCGACAACCTCGGGCAAAACAAGGTCGACCATCGCTTCGTCAAGAAAGTCAGTGGTGTTGGTAGCGGCATGAGTGTCGCGATCTTCGACAGTGAAGGCGACTATGGTGCAGTAATCGTCTCAGGCAGCAACCTGAGGCTTGGCCAGGCTGATGTGGAGGCTGCTTCCGAAGCGTTCGTCAACGGAGCGGTGTTGGTCCTGCAAAATGAAGTGCCTGATCACGCCAACGTCTCCGCAGCCAGGGCGATGAAGGCTGTCGGAGGAAAAGTGGTTCTCAACGCCGCGCCCGCGCGGCCACTCTCCGACGATCTTGAACAGTTGGTCGATGTCCTGGTCGTCAACGCCATCGAGGCCGAGCAATTGGCCGAGCTTCCGGTTGTCGACACGCTCGAGGGCGCTGCGAACGCAGCGAAATTGCTGGCAACGACATTCCCGATCGTGGTCGTAACGGTGGGCGGGGACGGCGTCGCCTGCGCGACGCGCGACGGCGACGCGTTCTCGATCGAGGCGGTGAAGGTGGAACTCGTCAGCACGCATGGAGCTGGCGATGAGTTCACGGGCGTCCTCGCCTCGGAGCTCTCTCGGGGCCGTGCAATCCGCGCCGCCATTGAGTCCGCAAACCGTGCCGCGGCGGTTCTGGTGAGCACACCGCGCGCAAGCTGAATTCTTCTCGGCAACAAATGCTTCGAGCCAGGAAATTTTGGGGGAGTGTCGAATGCTGATTGGTATCGATCCGCTTATTCACGCAGAACTGATCTATGCCCTTATGCTGATGGGTCACGGCGACGAGCTGGTGATCTGCGACATCAATCATCCGGCCCAGACAATCGCCAAACACACGACCTATGGCAAGCTCATCGACGTATCCGGATGCGGCATTCCCCGAGCCCTGGAAGCCATCCTGGCGCTGTTCCCGCTGGACACATTCGTCGAGGCGCCGGTGAAGCGGATGAAGGTGGTCGACGATCCCGACAAGCAGATGCCGATCTTCGACGCCGTTCAAAGCGTCGTCGATTTCGAGCACGGCAGTCCCGTGTCCATCGAACCATTGGAACGCTTCGCATTCTACGATGCCGCCAAGAAGTCGTTCGCCATCATCAGGACGTCGGACCCTGGACCATATGGCTGCTTCATTCTCAAGAAGGGCGTCGTTTGACAGGTCGAGCCCTGTCGCTAAGGCTTGCACAGCATTGGCGCGCATCAGCTTGTCACGCATCGTGGACAGCCCAGAACTATCGGCTCTCAGGCTGAAAACAGGCGTGGATGGCGCGTCTGCTGGCCGTTCAGGTTTCGTTTCACCGGGGGCTACCTTCGACACGCGTTTCGTCGCACCCCATGAGCGGATCGATTACTGGGAGCAGCAATGTTCCGAAAAGGTAGTCGGGCTGCGATGTTCCTGTCTTTCGGCAAGCGGGCTCGAAAGGCGAGATATCATTATTTCGACTTCGGCCGAATCAAGATGATCGACATTGCCGGTGGCGAGCATCTCATCGAGCGGACACCTTTCCTGCTGCGCCAGCACGAAAAGGATAGTGCCTTTCTGACCATGATTGTTTCCGAGCACTGCGCGACAGGTGATGTTCGAGATATCGGGAGAAGATTTTCGAGCGCGGTTCGGAAACTGGAGCCTGCGGGGAGACGATCCATTTCGCCGGCGCGTCTAACCCGGCGCGGATCGTTCCTACGGCGTTGCAGAACGTGTTCCGGACGGCCCAGGCGGCCAGTTGGGAGACACAAAATCTCAATGCGACGATCGAAAGCCAGTTCTGGGATGTCATGGATGCCGCGCATTCCCTCGTCAATGGCAGCACGCTTTCAACTTACCATGCCCAGATGCTGCAACGCGTCCGCAGGCATATCGCCGAGAATCTCGGCGATCCCGACCTCTGTCCCTCCGCGATAGCCGATGCGACGGGTATCGGCCTGCGGCAACTGAACCGACTGTTCCAGGCCGAACCGCTCTCGCTCATGGAGCATATTCAGAGCAAACGCCTGGAGGGGGCCCGGCTGGACCTTCTACGGCGCAACCAATTCGGCGACAGCGTTTCTGAAATATCCTATCGGTGGGGCTTCAAGAGCCTGTCGCATTTTTCCCGTAAGTTCCGCGGACGGTTCGGGGTGAGCCCCTCGCAGTTTTGAAGATGATTATGAGAGTCCTGGATCGCCTGCGGTGAATTGAGTGGGACGATTCTTGATAGGCCAAGTTCCGACAGCAAAGACCCGTCGTGTTGGAAATTTCAAGTCTGAGCTGATCTCATTTTACCCAGTCGTCATGGATGGTAGCACAACGGATTTCGTATGTTATCTTGCGATAATATATGACCAATTCCGACTCTAAAGGTCACAGGTTCGAACCCTGTCAAAAAGGGTAGGTGCGGAATATCAATAGCCCGGCTGCTGCTAACGCCGCCGGACAGAACCCCAGCTCGCTCTACCCGTGTCATCGACCGTGCGGGCACAGTGGTCAATGCCACTGCGTGAAAGGGAAGGCCTCGGCATTCACGGGCTTGCTATACAAATAGCCTTGCGCATGTTCGCATCGTAAAAGTTTAAGCAATTGAGCCTCCTCCTTAGTCTCAACGCCTTCCGCGACCACCTTCAAGTCGAGTCCATGGGCCAGTTGGATAATATTGTTCACCAACGTCATGTAATGGATCTCTGTCATCATTTTCTTCACAAAGGACCGGTCGATCTTCAGTACATGCGCCGATGCAGGACCTGGTTCAGGATCGATCGCTCGGACAGATACTGCGCGCATTTCATGACGCCAGCCGACCGACGGGCATTATTTGCCATGGCCCAGTGGCGCTTTTGTCCACGCTACCCGACCCCCACGCTTATCGTCTCGCGCTCGGTGCGAACGACGGCACTCAGCTGCAATCGCTCAGCCAAGGTTGGCCTTATGCCGGTTATCGTCTGACAGCGTTCTCTGCCGCTGAGGAAAAGCAGGTCGAAGGTGATGTGCAACTGGGCGGCTATGTCGTGTTCTACCCTGATGAGGCGCTGGCCTCGGCGGGGGCAATTGTGCAGAACGCGTCGGCACCCTGGACCAGCAACGTCGTGGTCGATCGCGAACTGATCACCGGCCAACAACCGATGTCCGACGCGGCGTTCGGCACAGCCTTTGTCCAGGCCTTGAACACGCAGATCGCCCAGAAGTAATAGCGCGGCGGGCAAAGATCCGGCGGCTACCGCGAAGATCGTTGCCTGCCCGCGTCCGCGTTGGCCAGTCGTTATGCTCGGGACTCCCGAAATGACGATACGAAACCACTTATGCGGGAAAGTCCATAATTAGTCTTACGCCGCACACGTTTCTCGCCGGCAGCTGCTCGCGAGCACGCGGTCGCGTAGAAGGTAACCAGCTTAGCCTATGCCCATGGCGCGAGGACCAAACGACATTTCCACAGGCGCACCATCCAATTCTTCGATCAGGATATCAGCCCTGTCTGCGACATGACGAAACCTGTGGAGCTCAAAATAGGGATCATGCCGTAAAGTGTCTACCGCTGACAGCACGACGTCCGTGCCATTCGGGTTCGTCCAAATCTGGGTGGATCGCACGGCGCGATCGATTTCCAAGAGCGCTGACTGATGGGCTGGTGTCAATCCGGCGGCGAATTTGACGGCGGCAGTCGAAAGTTTCCAGCTAAGGAGACGCGATACTTCTTCGCCCCACATTCCAAATCGACGGTAGATAAAGTTGACGCTAAAGGTCCCCGGATCGTTGTCCATCCAGACGATCTTGAAATCCCGTCTGAGCCTTGTGCCTTCAAAATATCGCCGGAGCCATGCCGCCATCGGCTTCACGGCATCGACTTCTCGAAGACTGTAGACCGCATAGGTTTCGTGCGAGCACCAATCTCGATCCACGAAGAGGCTGCAACAGGACCGATAGTCCTCGAGAGCGAGTTCGACGAACGGCTCGTCGCATGGCCGAAACAGGCGTCCGTCGATTAGAACCGGGGGCTTTAGGTAATCCTGCCAGTTGTCGGCCTGGGCCTTAGCGAGAGCCTCGTCGATATCTCTCAATCTCATTCGTCGCAGATTCGAGAGGGGCTTGCCTGGCAAACTGTTCCATTTTTCAGAGAGGCTCTCTAAACTCTCTCCCAGAGATTCAAACACTTCTCGGAACATGGTGTGGACGCTGCCGTCCAGAAACAGGTTCGACGCAGCATGGCGTTCGAAGGGGACGCTGCGCGCATTCAAATCGGCGCCCGCGATCTCCAGAAGGAACTGATTTTCCAGCTTCCGTACCTCAAGGGGCTGTTGTTCCCCGGTTAAAACTAAGCGTGCCACAAGGCGCGTGTCGTCTTTGTCGGCTTCATAGCAGACGAGTGAATCCTCGAAATGGCCCACCATAACCTTCCGCTCGTTGGCAGCCGGCGGGACGGCGATCGTCGCGACAGGGATTTGAACGCGCAAGGTGAGTGCCATGTTTACGCCTGCTCCGCAGATTTAAGTTGCTCTCTCAGGGCGTCCGTCACCACATCGAACTGTCGCCACGAAGCAATAAGGGATGTCAGGCCAGATCCAATCTCACCTGATAGAAAGGCGCGCACCGACGGCCCCACATACTCGGGATCCAGGAACCCGTCATCCAGCCCTTGAAGGGAAGTTGCGCACATCCTGAGCCATGCCTTGTCCTTGTCGTCAAACGAGGCGAGGGTGCCGGCAGCCCCGCGCTTCTCAGCCAACAAGTGCTGGTCGTAGTTGTCTGCGAATTCTCGAAGAAAAGCAGCCTGCTGATATTTGACGTCCGGAGGCCCGAACGACGTTCGATCGAGCATATCGAGTTCAAACTCCACCGGGTTGTGAACCTCTTTGATGCCTAGCCGATCAATGAGGTCCTGCGCCCGATCCCAGTCCCGGAGTGAGTAGA
This sequence comes from Rhizobium sp. TH2, assembly GCF_024707525.1. Lineage (NCBI taxonomy): Bacteria > Pseudomonadati > Pseudomonadota > Alphaproteobacteria > Hyphomicrobiales > Rhizobiaceae > Rhizobium > Rhizobium sp. TH2. Next base: position 226,411 of record NZ_CP062232.1, read on the forward strand.
CCATGACCGTGTCCTCGAAGGTGAACTCCACATCGATGATTTCGGCAACGGGCGTCGGGTTCGAGCGCCTGACGATCGCGACCGGCTCCGGCACCGCCTCATAGATTTCACCGGCGATGATGCGGTGGTTCGCCATGTGGAGATCGATGACCTCGTTCTGAAGGCTTAAAGACGGATCGTTGTCCTGAAGCTTCTTGTCCCGCTTCGAAGGCTTTGGAAGACGCCAGCGGGGTGTAGGATCGACTGGCTGTTCGTCGTTCAGGTCGCTATGAATTCCGCCGAGTTCGAGACACAGATCGCGAAAATCAAAGAGGTCCTCCCTCCACATTCTGGAGATCGTCAGGTTGAGATTGTCCAGCGGATCTGAGATTCGACGCCAGAACATGCCGGTGGCATGCTCGCGCCGGATGAAATGCTCAAACTCATCGTCCGTCCACGAAACCGCAAGCGGTGCGTCGGCGTCACTGAGGACCTCCATTTCCACGCACCTCGTGTTCGTAGTGAGGTGGCCGACCACGGCTTTGGCTTGATTGTCGAACAAGCTTTTGAAGATTGGAGTAGGCAGCTGAATGCTAGGCATGATTTCGAATCCGGAACGCGTCAACCATCAGAGGTATTCCTCACCTCTTCACTCAGCTAACCGCCAAATTGTAGAATTCAAGTTTAAAGCCAAAATAATTTTCAGAAATCTTCAAAGCGAGATGTCCAATATGAAAGAATGGTGATTTCCATCAATACTTGACCAAATCTTCGATAGTATTTGAATCAAATTCAATGTTCGATCGGGCAATCACTGGGTCGGCCGACTTCCGCCGCCCGTCGAACACCTCGCCATCATTCATCAAGCTTATGAATCGGTCGAGTGGGTTCGATTCAAAACTGCAATTGGACCCGGGCAGCTTGTCTTGAGATAGTCCGTCTCATGAAACATCTGCCGCAAATCGTCGAACTCGAACGCCGCGACCCACGTCGAAACATGTGTCGCTTCTACCGGCTAGAACTGGAGCGCGATCTATTGGGCGCGGTTCTCGCGCTCCGGAGTTGGGGCCGTATCGGGACTTGTGGCCAGACGAAGGTCCTCGCATTCTCCACCGACGGCGAGGCACAGGCGGAGTTGCTTCGATGGGAGAGACAGAAACGCCGGCGTGGCTATGTCGATCGCCGGCCGTACAGCCTGCGGTTCGATGCTCAGAACGCGGAAATTATTTCCGCGTAGCAAGCTAGTGACCTTTGGCGCCCTCACTGGACTGCGGCCGGAATCTACGGGCGTCAAAGATGGATGCAGAGGTTGCCGATCCGATCGAAGCGTCCTCGCCCGACCGCAGCACCATCTCGGCGTAAGACCGCGCCGCATCCTTGGCCTTCTCCAGGCTCTGGGAACTCCTGGAGGGCTCACCGCGCAGAACCTGCAACTGCCCTCGCTTTCGACGCAATGTAACGCCATCATTTCGCGCCCTCTGTTGAGCCACTGGATGCTCCTTTGTTCGGAGATATGCAGTAAATGCCCAGCGGAGCCTGAGATAAGACAAAGGTCGTTTGATCGCCGAAGAGGAAGAGCGAGCGGAAAGCATCTCTTCATACTCTCCCTTGGCTTGAGTAAGCTCGCGCCGACCTTGCGGTCAAATTTCACGAGATCGGAAGCAATTATCGGAAATTTCGCACGAAATCTTTCCTAACTATCTATTCTTGAAAACGTTTTTCTATGGCGTAGATCGGAAAAATCCGCAATGCGGGCTGAGGCAAGATCGGAAGCGATGATCGGAAATTTCATTGAAAGAATCGCATTAACCGACTATGTTTAAAAATCTTTTTTGGACTTTGAGATCGGAAATTTATGGAAGAAGTGCCTACACGCATAGAGCCTTGCTTCTTTGAGGATAGCATCCCACAATCCCTTGCCGACCTTGTGGTTGACATTCGAGAGGCGGCGTCAGGATTGGGGCTTGGGTTGAACGATGACGCGGCGATGGAATTGGCCGACATGGTTCGGGTCATGAACTGCTATTACTCAAATCTGATCGAAGGACACAACACCAGGCCAAAGGATATCGAGAACGCCTTGGCGGGCGCAGAACTCGAAGACGCTACGCGCCCGCTTGCGTTGGAAGCGAAGGCACACGTCATCGTCCAGCGCGAGATCGATGGACTGCATTTGGCTAGGGAGCTACCTGTTCCGACGGACGTTGACTTTATCTCGTGGGTCCACCGGAGGTTCTACGAGGAGATGCCGGATGAATTCAAAATCCTGGAGCACCCCGGCGGATATACCATCCCGATCATCCCGGGAGAATTCAGGACCGACAACGGCCAAGATGTCGTGGTCGGCCGACATCATCCGCCTTCATCAACCCGCGTCGCCGCATTCATGGATCATTTCTCATGGAGATACAGGCAGGCACGTTCCGGAGCCACCAATAGGATAATCGCGATCGCGGCGGCTCATCATCGGTTAAATTACATTCACCCCTTTCCCGACGGGAACGGCCGGGTCAGCCGCCTGATGTCACACGCGATGGCGTTGGACGCGGGCATTGGAGGAAAGGGTTTGTGGTCGATTTCCCGTGGACTCGCACGCGGCCGGGAGGACAAAGGCGAATATAAGAGAATGATGGATTATGCGGACCAGCCGCGCATGGGAGACCGTGATGGCAGAGGAAACCTGTCTGCCAAGGCGCTGACCGATTACTGTGAGTGGTTTCTGGAGGTGGCGCTTGATCAGATCAGGTTCTCTTCTGCTCTATTCGCTTTGAATACTCTGGAAAGCCGCTACCGAAAACTCGTGACAGATGTGATCGACGATAAGCGCGCCCCGGACGTAGTTTCCGCTGTGTTGCGGCACGGCGAAATGGAGCGTGGAGAAATCAATCTGGTGACCAAAACGAGTGACCGTACGGCGCGCAAAACGGTGCAAGACCTTGTGCACGCGGGCTTTCTCAAGTCGAGATCGGCGAAAACTCCCGTCCGCATCGCATTCCCGCTCGACTACCGGGAGAGGCTATTCCCAAACCTTTTTGCTGATGCCGAATTCGAGGTTCCACCCCCTCGGTCCCGCAGGATGCGATAGCGGCGGCAGCGGTTACGGCATTTCCGGGATCGTGACCTGGCATCGACACCGGCAGTTCCGCGTCAACTAATCGACGCACCGTTACGAGATTAGGATTGCATCAATTAGTTGACGCAGAAGCCTGTGGCATTTGCTACATAATTCCGCATTTGTTCGCCTTCGGGGTCTTTCCCGTTCTGCTGAGGTCTTGCTGAGCCGCCATTGATGGGCGGGAAAATGCGATTCATAAGACGAAAGATCTGATTCCAGTGCAAACGCCGTTATAAGGAGTAATGGGGGGAGATAGCGGGTAATTGATAACGCCGTTTGCAACGGCTTTGGTTCGGAAGACGGTGAAAGGTCCAGACATCGAGCAACGAACCAGGGGTGGCGGACATCCATGGGCGGCGTCGATGAGATCGAGCATCGACCTAGAAGTTGAGGTCCTCGGGTGGCTGATTGCGCTTCAGATGTCTCTTGATCCGAAACGGCGGCGTATCCGTACGGTACTCGACATAGAGCCGCTCGATCTCGTCGCCACAGGCCTGCGCATCGAAGCCTTGAGCCACCAAGAGATCGGTCAGCTCATCCCGCGCATCACTTAGCCATTCTCGCGCCTCCGGGTCCCTGCGCCAGGCGTTGCTGATCATCCACCAGAGGGTCATACGCGCGACGTCGTCGCGGCTTGGCTTGGCGGCCTCCCGGTCCTTGTCCCGCTGCTCCTTCTGACGTTCCGCTTGCTCGGCCAGTCGCTGCTCCTGAGATTTTCTGCCCATCCCTACTCCTGTCATCGTTTGCAGTCATGTCACGACAGCTGACCAAACCGCGAAGCGCAAACGTCGTTATCTAATGAATCGCCATTCGTCTTGTAGGTAACTCGAATCCAATGTCAGGAATCGCGGTTTCCCAGTTCAAAATCGGATCATGGTAAATTGACTTGAGGTGCAAGCAAATCGACGTGACCTGCCCGTACGCCGGGCAAACCTTGGGTCCTGCATGGCATTCACCCCAGCGAACGCGTTGACTTCGCAGCCGGCTGAAAGCCATTGGCATGGCACTCCGGCAGGGTTGCGTCCGCTCAGCGTGATCCATCATCGGCGGGTGATTTCAAGTTGGCTCTCGCGCCTCCCAAATCTAGCCCAACAGGCTCTGGGTGGCCGCCTTCCCCGCCGTGGCCAAGACCAAGAATCGCGAATTCGCAGCAGGTAACGCCGAAGCCGGGCTATGAATCGCGTCTCTGAAACCATGAATCGTATCATGGTAAATTGACTTGCATTGTCGGCAAATCAGGGCGCCTTGCCAGCACATCCTCTCGATGTAAGCCGATTTGCCGCCACATCGAGACAAGGTGCAGGCACCCTGCCCTGACTTGCTCATAAACTATCTGTCTGACGCGGAATTTTCGATCTCCCGCCGGACCTCGTCTCCGCCGATGATGGTGCGCTCGACGAGGAGGCCAGCCAACCGCGACAGCAAGGTCAGATGCCGACGAAGCTCGGCCTCGACCTCCTTTGCCGCGCGCGTCAACCGCGCATCGACCCGTCGTGCCAGCAATGGCTGATAGAGCAGTGCCTCGCCGGGGTTTGCGGGCGGCCGATAGACGAGCGGCATGTCTTCTCCGAGTCCGCAAGCAGTTTCAAGCTCGACCGCGAGCCGAGTCGCGCGTCCGAGATCGCTTTCCTCCACGCCGCCGGAGCCGATCATCGTGCTGCCGATGACCAGTTGCTCGGCCGCGCGGCCCGCAAGCAGGCAGGAGATCATTCCCATGATCCCGACCTCGTCCTGGACCCGCTCGGTGTGCATCGTCACGCGCGTCCGACCCCCAGTTTCGCCACCGATCTGCACGCTCTCGACTTGTCCAATGCCGAACAGTTCGTAGGCTAGCGCATGACCGATCTCGTGGATGGCAATCGGCAACATGAGCTGGGCAGGAGGTGCTGGTCGGACTCCACGCAAGGCCTCCGCCAGGTTGTCCCAAGTCATCGGCTCCCTTCCGCGGCGGCAACGCCCCCGGACCTCCCTGACGAGCCGCTCGATATCGGCCCCGGTCAGACCGTCGGCGAGCAGCGCCAGCGCTGAGAGATCGTCGTCGCGAGCTTGTCCGCGACCATTATGGTGTTGTCCGATGGTCATGCCTGTGGCCCCTGCTTTTTGTGGTGGACTGGCTTGGCTCCTGCCATGGCGGCGGGTGTGATCTTGGCCCAGGCCGCGTTCTCCTCCGTCGCGCCCGCTGACGTTGCAGGACGGGTCGCGAGAACGGTCGTGACATCGCTGCCAAGATGGTGCCTCAAGATGCCGGTCAACGCCTCCCGGTCCGGCGGTGGAATGACGATGTGACGCTCGAGACGTCCTGAGCGCAGCAGCGCAGGATCGATCTTTTCCGGCGAGTTCGTCGCCGCGACAATGATCACGCCGTCCGTCTTCGAAGCGCCGTCGAGGAGCTCCAGCATGCGGTTGACGATCGAGTTCCAATAGTCCCCAAAATCTCGCGATGAGCTCGATCGACGACCGATGTTGTCGGCTTCATCGATGAACAGAACGCAAGGGGCAGCTGCTTTTGCCGCCTCGAATGTGCCTGCCATCGAACTGAGCACATCGCCAAGATAGCTGGACTCCAGCCATCGGCCTACGGAGGTGGCAAGCAAGGGAAGTTGAAGGGTATTGCAGAGCGCCCTCGCGAAGGTCGTTTTCCCAGTTCCGGGGGGACCGGACAACAGTAGCCTGGTGCTCATGTCCGACCACGCAACATCACCCTTCGACCAAAGCGGCAGATCGGTACGGAGGTCTAATGCCCAGTCTTTCGCCAGGCCATAGCCGGAAAGAGTCTCAACGCGAAGGACGGCAACATCAGATGCCGATGTACCCTCCCCTTCTCTCGCCGCAACGGTTTCGATGCGCTCGAAGCTTGGACCCGCAGCCTTCTTGCCCCCGCCAGTCTTTGACTTGGATTTCGTCTCGCCGGCCTTGTCCTCTTCGTCCTGCTTCTCCTCGCGCTTTAGCTGGCCGAGTGTTTGCAACACGGCAAGCATCTGAGGCGTGGTCCTGCCGGGCGGGTCAGGTCATCGAGACCAACTCTCGCAAGATTGATAGCGGACGACTTGATGACCTCCCAGGCATCCGAAGGCTGAACTCCGCAGCAGAGGTCCATAAGCTCGATCAGCACGGCGTCGTCGATGCCCGAGCCACGGATGACGAGATCGGTGCCGGCCGCCATCGGATGTAGTTCGGCGTCGGTTTCATCGATGATCACCGTAGGGAGCCTTGGCGACATGGCTGCAAGCGTAAGCGACTTAGAAATGAAGGACGCAGACTTCTCCGCCATCTCCGTTCCCGAGAATGTCGCGACGGAAAATTTGTGACGCCGTGAACTGCGCAGCGTTCCCTCGGGCAAGAACGACGTGAACCCTTCGATAGTGTTGATTTTCATGGGCAGGATTTTTCCACGCTCAAGTTGACGATCGAAATGTCGCTCGAATCTTGCCAGGGGAATTTTGACGACCATGAACGGGTTCGGTTGGCGCAGGACTGCGAGCAGCAGCTCGAGCCGCGGGATGGATTCGCCGACCGCACGGGCCAGCAACAATGCCAACGCCGCGTCGGCGACTGCGGGACGCGGCGCGAATTCCCTGATGAGTCTAAGGATGTCGAGATCGTCAGCGATCATGCCCTGCTCGGCGAGACGCTGACTGTCGCCGGGGGTTACGCTTGGCCCCTCCCCTGCCCTGTCGGACTCCGTATGAACCGAGCGCACTGTGTAGGGATCGATCCTGTCGGAAGGCACGACCAGCGCCGTGTTGCAGCCATGAGCACGAAGATGCCGGGCAACGATTGCGCGGTCCCGGCTGGGAGCGCCTGTCATGAGTTCGCGCGCCTTCGCGGTGGCCCGCCAAACGACACCTGAGTTTTCTTCTCCGTCGATGATGAATCTGCTCTCGAGCAGTCCCGCTTCCTCGGCCATGTCGTAAACTTCGGCGATGGCCTGACGACGCAGCCGATTGAGCAGGTAGCGCGAAATGCGATCGGTGATCGTGCCCATCTTATTCCCCTCCCCCGGCATCGCCGACGGCATCGGCTTCGCTCGTGAGGCCGGCGTGCAGCTCGACGTCACGCGCGGTCGACTCGGGCAAGGCGTGGCCGTCCAGCCAGCGGTCAAACATTTCGGCGGCGGGATCGCCTGCGGCAACGTGACGGTCGAGCAGACCCAGGACGAGCTTTGGAACAGCTTTGCGGCTTTTGCCGCGCCGATTGATCCACCTGAGCGCCGTCCCGATGACCCAGGCGGTGTCCGGCAGTGCCGAGAGCGGCGCCGGTGGGCGCGTGGCACAGATCGCGATCGCAAGTGCGACGCTGTCGTCCGTCGATGGCGTCAGCAGTCGTCCCGTTGTGCTCGGTGCAGGATTGGGGATTGCGCTCGCCGGATCGGTCGGAGCTGATCGGGGATCGCTCCGGAGGCGATCAAGGGGAAAGGAAATGATGTCAGCCATTGGAACCTCTCTCGGCCAGCGCAAATCGCCGGCACAGTTCAGTTGTCGGATTGATGGGATCAGGGTGGTACGCGTCGACGCGGTCCTCGTCAGTGGACGGGCGGCCTCGGCGCGATGCCGATCGCAGGTGTGCATGATTGGGCTTGCGGGTCTGTAATAGTCCCACCGCAGCCCTCTTCGCCGTCGTTGCCGGAACGCTGGCGACGGTCCCGTGGGTCGAGGTAATCGGAGCGCTCGCTAGCACTGCGCGACGCGATGCGCGTCGCCACGACCCGATCGAGCGCCTGTTCGAGGTTTGCTTCCACCCGCGTCGCGAAGGCAGACCGCAACCGATCAATCATTGCCGCGGCACCCGTGACGCCGACCAGATGATCGAGCGCGTCGAAGGCCCAGACGCCATGGTCGTAGTCGGTCCGCCGACCTGATGCTTCGAGAATAACGACACGCACCTCCCTGACCGAGAGCCGCTTGTGTTCTCGCCAAAGGATGTCCGCCGTGACCAAGGCTGCCGCCAGCATTCGCTGACGCAGCTCGACGATGCGGGCAGCCTCGAACGAGGCGAGGCTCCGCTTGACGTCGACGAGGTAGGCGATCTGCTTCTCGAGGTCGACGAGAATGATATCGACGGTATAGGTCCTGCGCGTCCGCTCGTTGGCCTCCATAGCGATATGGCTATAGAGGGCTGGGTCATTTTGCTCGATAAGTTCAAGCGCGGCGTCGCGGATCGGCAACCTAATCTGGGTCAGAATTTTCAGCGCCGGATTGCTCGCTGCAATGACGGCGATCGCCTTCTCCAGCAATCGCCCCTCGGCGACCGCCTTGGCGTTTGCAAGGCTGGCAAGCCCGGCCGTGCCGGTGGACAGCATCTCGACGAATGTCTCGATCGACAGAGTTCGGGCGATCTCGTCGTTCAGCAGAACGCAAAGCGCTTGGTCGAGAGGGGTGCTGGTGAGCTTCGCTTCAGAAACGGCGCTTGGCCGATCGTCAGCTGAGAATGGTGGCTTCATGGATTTTCTCCTGTCGGCAATGACGGACAGGCTGCGATCGGCGTCGGACGCGGATTGAGTTCCGCGCAGCGCGACGATCAACGTTCATGGCAAGAGTGCACTCGCACTCGCGCCAAAGGCAGCCAATCGATCGGTGGGATGCTTAGACGTCAGCGAGATCGCCAGGGCGATCGGCGTTGGCGAATTCGACGGGAGATGTGGAGAAGAGAGCTTCCAGGGGGGAAGCGAAGCAGCTAGTGCTGTCCATAGCCTGTGGTCCTTTGCGAGAAGGATTGCGGGTCAGGCCCTCGTCCGTGTTACCAGCACAGGCGGGGGCCGCGAATACGAGTAGGAAACATCCCTTGCTCGCATTCCTGGTATAGGGGGCTCGCGCCCGATCTGGCAAGCACAAAAAGAACGTTCCAGGAACGGCGCTGCGTTCATGGTTAACGCCCGACGCGGGAATAATGCTGCGTGACATGACGTGACAGTGCTTTTAAGCCGATCGCCACTCCATGCATGGGCAACAAAAAACGGCCCCGCGGAGCGGAGCTGTCATCTCAGAAATCGCCGATCGGATCAGAGTTTCGCGGTCAGAAACGCGGGAACCTTCACGCGCGGCGGAGTGATCGCGGCGAGTGGCGGAGCCTCGACCTCGATGCGCATCGGCTCCTTTTCGAAGTCGCCTTCGACGACAGGAACGTCGATTGGCTCATCAGCGTCGCGTGCTTGGAAGATTGCGGCGGCACGCTCCTCGGGATCGGGCTGTTCAGCTGATGCCGGTTCGACCGTATCGATGTCGATTGCTGGCTCAGCTTCAACGGCCGGCCCCACATTCGGCTGGTCCCCTGCTGCCTCTGCAACGACGGTCGTATCGACAACGATCTCATCGGTCGGGGTAGAGTTCTTGCCGTGGACAACAAACTCCAGGGTTGGCACGACCGTGTGGGTCAGCCAAGCCTCAAGCTCTGCCTTGGACGGCCAGCGCGTTTCGGTGCTCATCTGGTCGAGGAGCGCCTGGGCCCTGCCCCAGCCGGTCCGTGCTGCGATCGCATTGTTCGGCCCTTCCAGAGGGGCAGCGATGGAGCGGACCAGACGGTGGGATTCGCGGCTGTCTGAAACCAGCCGTGCCGTCAGGTCACCCTTGTTGAGCCGCTTGCCCTCACCCGCTGAACGCAACGCCTCGGCGACCACGCCCAGCATCGCCTTGCCAAGCCTGACCAGCTCGGCGGCGTCCGCCGTGAGCTTGGCGGCGGCGGCGCGGCGCATCCCGGCAATCCCACCTTGGTCGAGCGCGGCGGGTTTCTGCTTGGGCTTGATGCCCAGCGCATCGTCGACCAGACGGCGGACCGTTGCGACCGCGAGGCGTTCACCGCGGCCATGGGCCTCGAGCACGACTTCGACGATTGCCCGCGGCCCACGTGCCAAAACATAGAGAGCAGTCGGACCGATATCCGCGTCTACCAGCGACTGCCGGTCGTCCATCAGATGTCGCGCAACCGACATGTAGTTCCATGCGGTCCGGACCGCGAGCCCGATGCGCTTGAGGAACTTGGCCCAGGCCTTTTCCGGAACACTTTCCTGGAGCGGGATGAGGGCCGCCCCGATCGCAAAGATGTTGTCGCCATTCTTGCGGATCAACTTCCGCACTGCGTCCAACCGGGCGATCTGCTCATCAGTCGGTTCGAACGGTGTCGGCTTGATGCGCGGCTCTCGTACCAACTTCACCTTGGGCTCAGCCTTGGCCGTGGCTTTGCTTTTCTTGCTGGTGCCTTTTTCTTCGTCTTGGGTGTGGCCTTACCCTTCAACGGGCGCGTTCCCTTTGACTGCTTGACCTGCTCGGTCTCTACAGTCTCCTCAACCTGGGCGGCCGTGCGCCTGATGGCGGCGGCTTCGGTGGAAAGGATGGATTGGATGAGTTCAGTCATGGTATTCTCCTTGAGAGGTGATGTGAAAGTGTGATGCAGTATGAAGTGCATCACTGCAAGCATTATCGCCAAAAATTAAGATGAGCACAAATCCAGTTGAAAATGCGCCGACGAAAATAGATGTAAAACGTCTAGCAAGCGCCAAATTATCCAATAAACATCCTTGTAAGTATTTGATTTCTACCTGTTGAAAACTTTTTAAAAATGTTATAAACTTGACATTATTGCATTTTCGCGCTTTGTTGCTATGGCGAGCGGTGCTGCAGCACCAGATGCGATCACGGACGGCCAAGTGCGGCATCCGCTTGACGGCCCTTCAAAGACTGCACGACGTGGCCCACCTAAGCTTCCATCCTCAATGACTAAAGCGCCCTCTCCTGCCCTCCCGCCCGCACCACGGTTCAAGAGATCACTGGGCGGAGCTTGCGCGCGAGCTATTCGCTCGGCCGCCGCCTGCACTCCGCCTCGCGGGAATGCTTGAGGTGATGCAGCACCAGCGCCAATCAGACTTTGCGTCTCGTGTCCTCTTGTCGCCCATGTTTGCCCAGTTGGGCCTTGACGGCTCTCTGGGGCTTATCGAGCTGGTTGATGCGCTTCTGAATGCTTTGTCTCCGATGGCCAAGGGACGAGGACCGATATCGGGGCAATATTCGCGACTTGGCCGGCTCGTGCTACGGACGGAGAGCTCGGTTCCCGTGAGGTCATGGCCGTCGAAATGGAGAAGATCGAACGCGAAGAGCACTGACTCCGTTGATGAGCGCTTGCCGCCCGGTCGTGTGATCTATGTCGAGGCCGGCGATGAAAGGGCGTTGCCCGCCTGTATGGAGGAGGGGCTGCGGTCTGGCGCTGTCGTCGGCGAAGTCGCGCGGTTGCCAATGGCGATATCACGACGGCTTCAACTGGCTGCGGAGAGTTCCGGCACCACAGGCATTGTGATCCGGCGCTGGCGCCGTGGGCCCGAAGCGTCCGACTTCGGCCAGCCGACGGCTTCGGTCACGCGATGGCTGCTCGAACTTATTCGCTGTCGTGCCGGCGAAAGTGCAGATTTTGAAGTGGAAGCTCCCGATGCCAAGGGTCGTATCGCTCTACCTGCCGACATGGCCTACTGATTGCCTCAGACGAATATTGGGCGACGCTACGCCTCCGCCTGACGCGCCATTCGTTCTTGTCGCGCGACAGAAGAACCGTCGCGTCGTTAACTTCGGGAGGGCTGTTGTTCGTCTCTATTGTCTCAATAGGGCGCTGGAGCAGCTTTTCGGCCATCGGTGGGCCTAGTCAACCCACTTAGCCTCGCAAACCGCCCTCCCCTCCTCAGAAAACGGCTTGGTAACCGATTTTCAGAAGCGATCATCAAAGGTTAAAAGCCGTTAACTAAAAACTCGTTGCTCAGGAGCGGGAATCGGATAATAGTACCAGTTCAAAAGTGATTTTCGCCTTAAACTGATACTGGAAACAAATCTCTCC